>JBATDO010000052.1:0-2281 GCA_049663505.1 Sphingorhabdus sp. | reverse complement strand
CGATAAAGCCGCGAAAAGCGCCCACGAATTGTTTGATCGCGGTTTGGTGCCAATTGAGAAGAGCGGCTGGACGATGCCGGAGGGGATCCAGTCAGACTATCCGACGCTTGAACAGGATATTACCGCTGATATTGTCATCATCGGCGCCGGATTGGCGGGCACATCACTTGCCCTCCATCTGGCGGAAGCTGGGGTCAAAGCGGTGGTGCTGGAGGCACGGCAGCCCGGCTGGGGTGCGTCTGGCCGAAATGCGGGCCACGTGCTGCCAATCTTAAAAGATATGTCGGTGCTTGATAGTTTCCCCGGCCAAGGCAAGCCCTTCACCGACGCATTTCGTGAACATCACACCATTCCGTTCGACCTGTCACAGAAATACGCGATTGACTGCGATGCGGTGAAGTCAGGCTACCTTAACGCCATGACCAGTGCGGGTGCATTCGACGATTTCAAAACCAAGATGGCCTATCTCGAACAGACCGGAATGCCAAAACTGGAGTTTGCGGCGGGCGAAGATATGGCGCAATTGACCGGCACAAAACACTGGACCCACGGCGTAATCTTTCCCAGCGGCGGGCGGGTGAACCCCTATCTTCTAAGTAATGGCATGGCCAAAAATGCGATTAAGCTGGGAGCACGTGTATTCGCCAATAGCGCAGCGCTGGAGCTAATACCGGTGGCGCAAAAATGGCGGGTTCGAACAGCCAGAGGCAGCGTAACTGCAGACCGTGCAGTGTTTTGCACCAATGCCTATCCAACGGGGATTATGCCTGAATTTGCAAATAGCTTTTACCCGCTGACAGCCTATGCGCTGACGACAAAGCCATTAAGCACTGCTGCAAGTGCCGCAATTATGCCAGGCGGCCAGACATTGGCGCAGGTGCCGGTGGATTTGAACCCGCTGGTAAAAGATCGCCATGATCGCCTTATCCTCTCTTCCATTCCAACAACTACCAAGCCCGAAGATGCGGCATGGCATTTCAAAAACCAGCTAGGTTGGTTGCACAATGTCTGGCCGGAAAGCCGCGATATGGGGATTGAGTTGGAAACCTATTGGACTGGCAGGGTGGCGATGCGCGATGTGGAGTTTCCGGGCGTCTACATGGCGCAACCGGGAGTCTATGGCCTGATGCACTTTAATGCATGGGGCAATGTGATGGCACCGCTGATGGGCAAATTATTTGCTGCCGCTTTGGCCGGTGATGCAATGGATGAATTACCCTTTCCGATTGGGCAGGCAGAGGCTGTCGAAAATCCCGGCAAACAGGACCGCAACATTCGCCAATGGATGATCCCCGCCGCACGTCAGGCGCAGCGTTGGCGTTTATTGTAATACCATATGTGGACGGCCTCCTCCCTGCAAGGGTTTGGCAGTGATTTGATCCATTCGCTTGCGTCCATATGACCGGCCTTTGGATGCGTTCGCACATGAACGCTGGGGTCCTGTCAAACCAAACGCATCTGATTGAAAAGTGGACGGGCGAGCGTAGGGTGGAACCATGCCCAGACCTCGCAAACCAGCCAGCCCGTTCCGATATTTCAATTCATCACCCGAGATTATCCGCCTCGTGGTGCTGATGTACGTCCGCTTTCCGCTATCGTTGCGAAACGTAGAGGGTCTGCTTTTTGAGCGCGGGATCGACATATGCCATGAGACGGTGCGCTTGTGGTCGAACAGGTTCGGCCCGCTGTTCGCAGCCGACATCCGGCGGCAGCGTGTCAGTCGGATGAAGGGGTTCCGGCAGTGGCGCTGGCAACTCGACGAGGTGTTCGTAAAGACCAACGGCGAGCGGCACTACCTGTGGCGGGCTGTCGATCACGAAGGCGAAATCCTCGAAAGCTATGTTACCAGGAAACGGGATAAAGCTGCGGCCTTGGCATTCCTGAAGAAGGCGCTAAAACGTCATGGAAAGGCCGAGACGATGGTTGCCGACGGCTTAAAATCCTATCCTGCTGCAATGCGTGACCTGGGTAATCGGGATCGCCGTGAAATGGGCAGGTGGCTGAATAATCGAGCCGAAAATAGCCACCTTCCATTCCGACGAAGAGTGCGCGCAATGCTGCGATTTCGACAAATGAAATCCTTATACCAAGTCCCATTGGTTAGTACTCATGAGCCCATTGACGTTGACCAATGGACATGATTTTCCAGGGTTGATCGACGAGTTTGTTCCAGGCGAAGCAGCAATGATCGACGATATCGTCATAGGATTTGAAGATACGGTTGGAGAGCCAGTTGTCTCGCATGAACTGCCAGACATTCTCGACAGGGTTCAATTCGGGA
>JBATDO010000051.1:0-2470 GCA_049663505.1 Sphingorhabdus sp. | reverse complement strand
AACTGGCGACAGAATGACCAGACCTTGGACGCAGTCAGGGTTGCAATCAAACCCGTCGCGGGTGTTTCACTTGATTACGGCTATGCTTGGCGCGTCAACCGTGCGCTTGGGCCGAGGTCTCCGCAAGGCATCTGGCGCGAAAATGACATTCATCTGCTCCGTGGCAGCGCCAACACTAAGCCGATTGGGACGATCACGGCATATGGCTATTTCTTCAACATACCCGACGCCCCACTATCATCTTCTAAGACCGTCGGATTAAGGCTGGTCGGCGAACAGAAGATGTCCGGCAACGCCAAACTGCTGTATGCAGCGGAATATGCAAACCAGCGCGACTTTGGCACGAACCCGCGCACCTATTCACTCGATTATCTTGCTTTCGAGCCGGGCGTTTCAGTTGGCGTAGTGACCACCAAAATCGGATGGGAAAAACTTGAAGGCAACGGCGCTGTCGCATTGCAAACGCCGCTCGGCGCGCTCCATGCATTTAATGGCTGGGCCGATAAGTTCGTGAACACGCCAGCGGCTGGATTGCGCGATCTTTACGTCGACGTCAGCATAAAGCTGCCGGCAGTTGCCGGCATCAAGGGTGCCAGCACGCGACTGAAATGGCATGACTTCAACGCGAGCCGTGGCAGCATAAATTATGGCCGTGAGTGGGACGCTATGCTTACCGTGCCGATTATCCGGGGGCTTACCGCGAGCCTGATTTACGCGGAATATAGGGCTGAAAGTTTTGGCAGCGACACCCGAAAACTCTGGTTTGCACTAGAAGCGAAATTTTGACTGACTGCTATTTCTACCCAGATCGGTGCAATGCACGCCATTCATCGCGGGTCATTTCCCAATAGAGCGACTGCCGCGAGGCACCATCTGGCTGCACATTTGTGCGTTCGCCCATTGGCTTGAAACCCGCAGCTCCGATTACCTTGGCGGAACGGATATTGTCCTTTGCTGCCGTCAGCCCGATCAGGCGGACTCCTAGATGTTCGAACATCCACCCGAAGCTGCGCGCGGCTCCGACTTTGCCACGACCGCGGCTCTGGGTATCGGCGCGGTGTGCGCCGCCAATTTCGGCGGCCGACCGCTCGGGCCAAATAGTGAAATAGGAATAGCCGGATAGCTCACCATTATCGTCAGCCATGATGCAAAGGATCGCCTCACCTTGCAATTGCCGTAATCGGGCTTGCTCAACCCAGCTATTTACCGTGTCGCGCGTAACGGGTCGGGGCAGATCATAAATTGGTCCGGAGACTTCGGGGTCGGACAGTAATGCAACCAAGGCGTCGACATCGCAAACATCGGCAATCCGGTGCACCGGACTGAGCAGAGCGACGTCGGCACCCCTAACAGCGTTCCGTATTGCTTCCGCCTCGGCAGCATTGACTTCTAGGACGGTCTTGGGCGGAGCGCTCATTGTCCTTTACCAGATTTCGTCTCTGGCGGGATTGGGGTCGGGCCTAGCAAAAGCGGCCAGCTTATCCCTGTCAACAATCTGAACCGTCGATCCTTCGACTAGTGCGCCGTGCGCGGCGAGAGTGCCGAAAGCGCGGGAGAGATTTTCAGGTGTCATGCCCAGCAAGGATGCCAATGTCCGTTTCTCAATCGGAATTTCAAACTGGAACGCACCCCCGCGCTCATCGCTTTCGACTAATAGATAGTTTCCCAACCGTTCGACCGACTGCCGCAGCTTCATGTCGGTTAGCGCACGCACAAAATAGCGAAAGCCGAACGCCAGTTCCTGCATCGCTCCGCGCATCAAGGCACGGTCATTGTCGATGGTATCGCGAACAAGCGGGGACGGGATCATCAATATGCGCGAAGCAGTCAGCGTGCGCGCCGACATCAAATATGGCTGATCGGTATAGGACGCTGCTAGAATGAAGCTGCGCACAGGACGGATGATCGCCATAGTCGTCGTCCGGTCCCCGTTACCGGTGAACAACTCGACCATTCCGTCGATAAGTATGTGCAGGAAATCAGGTTTCTGCCCTGCATCGAACAGTTTCAGCGATGGTGGAAACACCTGAAGGAATGACGCGGAAAATATTCGCTCGCGCTCGTCGGGGGCCATCGAGGCAAAGAACGGCAGGGCGGCGATTTCCGGTTTTTCGGCAGTTCGCAAATTGCTTCTCCTGTTGAGCCGCTGCTGATTGTAGAGAATGATTTGATATTTATCAAACGTACAGATGAGGTATTTGAATTGACAGAATAATATATATTTAGGTTACGAGATTTTCAGACCTGTAGGGTCTGAAAATTGATCGAGATCAAATCCATTCTGTTCGCTCTCGCCAAATGTGCACCCAACTTCAAGGAGGGTACGCCGTGGCAAAAGGACTTGTCAGCAAAGCTCAACAGCAATGGGCGCTTGGTTTAAGCACGACCGCTTTTACGGTTTGCTTTGCTGTCTGGACCATTTTCGCAATCATCGGGATAGAGATAAAGGCTGAGCTTGGACTGAGCGATA
>JBATDO010000050.1:0-19719 GCA_049663505.1 Sphingorhabdus sp. | reverse complement strand
ACCATCTGCTGGGCTGCATGCCAACTCGCAACATAAGCAGATCGCAGGCCAACATCGAGAATTTTGACAGCGTCCAGTTCCTTCTCCCAGAACGGCATCTTCTCGATGAGCTGGTGGTGGATATAGGTCGCGTTGTTGACAAGGACATCAAGGCACCCCTGCTCACTTTGTATCTGCTGGAACAATGCAGCCACCTGGGCGTCATCGGAATGATCGCACATGACAGCAATACCTTTTCCGCCCGCCGCCGTAACCGCGGCTGCCGTTTCAGCAACCGTTCCCGGGAGAATTGTTCCGTCCCAGCCTTTCGCGTCGCCGGGCGTGACTGTCCGACCCGTGACATAGACGGTATAGCCCAGCTCTCCAAAGCCACGTGCAATTCCAGCTCCTGCACCCCGGCTTGCGCCAGTTACGAGTGCGACTCGCGTTTCAGTCATCCTGTGCTCCTAATTCAACGCATTGACGATTTTGATTCATTCAATATACTAGATTTGCGAATTTGGAAGGCCAATTATTTACGCAAAGAGAACTGGAGAGGCGGCTAATGAACGATATTCCCTACCTTGCACGGGGTGTCCAGATGCTGGGCACGGATTCGAGCTTGCTCGTCTCTTCCTCCAAATATCTCAACAGCCCGAAACTGCGTGAATGGATTGCACTGATTGCACTGCGCAAAAACGGTCCTGATTTTCCACCGGCTGCAGAAATGTATCAATTGCTCCCTATCCTCGATGAACTGCGCGATTTTGATCATATAGAACATATGTTCACCAAGGAGCGCAAGGTGAACCCGAAGCTCGATGCCTGGTTCAACGAGGGTTATTGCTCAGACTATACGATCGCAGACTTGAAAGACTGTGCGCCGGGCACGGTCGGCGGCATCTATTACAAGATCACGACCGAGGGAAATTACGATGTCCAGATCGTTCCGAATTTCAAGCCACAGACCCAATGGCAATTCTACTCGCTCCGGTCGGGACAGACACATGATTATGAGCACATCCTGACAGGCGGCGGCTTCAACTACATGGGCGAGCTCATCCCTTACTGGTTCCGGCTGTCGACCATCCATACCCATATCAACGACAAGGAACTGGCCGGCGAGATGAGCGTGCTCTCTGTCCTGGGAACAATGCGCTATGTCATCCGCACCATGCTGCATTATCCCCAAGTGTGGGAATGCGCGCTCGATTGCATTCAGCAAGGCATCCATATAGGCCGTGAATCCGATGCTTTCTGGATGGCAAAGATGGAAGACTACTGGCACACCCCACTTGAAGAAGCCCGCGCAAAGCTTGGTATTCGGGGTGCTGTCGACCTCGACACCCAGAAAGAAGGTGACTTCTGGGGCGGCGTGAGGACAAGCCTTTGAGCGATTTTGATCTGGTTATTCGGGGCGGCACGATTGCCGATGGGTCGGGCGCCGAGCTCGTTGACGCAGACCTCGGCGTAACAGACGGCAAGGTCGCTGCCATCGGCAAGGGGCTTGGCCGGGGTGCAGACGAGATCGACGCGCGGGGTCGTTTCGTCCTGCCAGGATTTGTTGATCCGCATACCCATTATGACGGGCAGGCAATCTGGAGCGAGGAGTTGGCTCCTTCGTCCGCTCACGGTGTGACAACCGTCGTGATGGGCAATTGCGGTGTCGGCTTTGCACCGTGCCGACGCGAAGACCATGACATGCTCATCAACGTGATGGAAGGCGTGGAAGACATACCCGGCGTGGTGATGGCAGACGGCCTGCCATGGACGTGGGAGACTTTCCCTCAATATCTGGACGAGCTTGACAAGCGCCCACATGACATCGACTTTGCCTGCTACCTGCCCCATTCACCTTTACGCGTCTACGCGATGGGCGAACGCGGTGCACGGCGCGAGGCAGCGACGAGCGACGACCTCAATCTCATGCGCCGCCTCACGCGTGAGGCGATCGAGGCAGGCGCGATCGGTTTTGCAACATCGCGCCTGTCTATCCACAAAAATGCCGATGGCGGCGCAATCCCGACCTTCGATGCAGACGTGGCCGAGCTGAAGGCGATTTCGCTGGGCCTGAAGGATGCCGGATCGGGCACGTTCCAGATCGTGCTTGATGCGTTCCAGGGATGGGACAAGGAATATCCGATAATCGACGAGATTATCGCCGCCTCGGGACGTCCAGCTACTTTCACACTTGCAAGCGGTAATGAAGGCCCGCCTCGCTGGCGCAAGGTGCTCGACATGATGGACAGGACCCGTGCGTCCGGGGGTGCTGTCACCGCGCAAGTGATGCCACGCCCTATTGGCCTCATTGGAGGCCTGGAACTGTCTGCTCACCCCTTTGTTCTCTGCCCGAGCTGGGCAAAGATTGCCGATCTTCCACTCGCCGCCAAGGTTGCAGCGATGCGCGACCCCGCACTGCGGCAGGCCCTTCTCACCGAAGCGCCTGATCCAGGCCATCCACTGGTTCAATTGGGACGCAGCTGGGCATGGATGTTCCCACTCGACAACCCACCTGACTATTCACCTTCGCTTGACAAGAGCTTTTCGGCCCAGGCCGCGGCCCGCGGCATTTCACCTGAAGAATTTGCCTATGACTTCTTTCTGTCCACGAATGGCAAGGGAATATTCTTGGCCGCACTTGGCAATTTCGAGGACGGCAACCTCAAGTCGGCCCATGAAATGCTGAGCCATCCTCATTGCGTTCCCGGCCTGGGTGATGGCGGCGCGCATTACGGTGCGATTTGCGACGCGAGCTATTCCACTTACCTGCTGACCCGCTTCGTACAAAAAGGCGGTGAACTGAATTTCAGCTTGGCGCAGGCGGCCCACATGCTTGGCGCAAAGTCGGCCAGTGCTGTTGGTCTCAACGACCGCAGGCTCTTGAAGGTCGGCGCCAAGGCGGACATGAACGTCATCGACCTCGACCGGCTGGCGGTCCACCTGCCAGAGATCGTTCATGACCTGCCAGCGGGCGGGAGGCGATTGCACCAGCGCGCAAGCGGATATGATGCAACTATCGTCAGCGGCACAGTGGTTCGGCAGATGGACGAATCGACCGGGAGCCGTCCAGGCAAGCTGGTGCGGGGCGCTCGCACCGGCCTCTAGTCGCCTGGACTATTGGCAACGCCGAGAATCTGGGCTGGTTGGCTATGCCCGCAGCACGGCCACGAGGTCCTGCCGATACTTGTGAGCGCCTAGTCCTTGCCGAAAGTCAGGACAATAAGCAGACAGGAAATCCCATCAACCTTTGCGCGACCGACTTGGCAGCCGGGTCCAACCGCTGACTGGCATTAAGTCCGCCCGGGAGCGCACCGTCCAGCACAAGGTTGAGCGCGTGGATGCCAGGCACTTCATAGAGGGTTACGTCAAAGTCTCCCAGATCGGGCAACCAGGCCCTTAATGCCTCTTGCGTAAGCGCGGCTCGCAAGGCGTGCACATATTCGGGCTTGCGCGCGATTACGCCAACGTTGATCGTTTCGCCTTTCTCCCCAGACCTTGCAAACGCGAGGCTTTCGAGAATGACACTTTCTGGCTTGAGTGGCGGGCAAAGTGGCGGGATGGGTCGAACAATCATTTCTGGAACAAAACCCAGGATGTGCGGCATCACGAAAACTTCACCATCGATCCGCGCACTGACATCGCTCTTGGGCACAAGAAAGCAGGTCAGGCTTGTACAAGGCTGGACTTGCACACCAAACGACACGCTCGTGCCAGGTGCCATCGACGAGATCGCGGCGAACTGTTCGCGCGCAAACATCTGGACTGCCTGCACCTGGTCATGTTCAACCACCAGCTTCAAAACCACTTCTTCAGTGTCCGGGTTTCCCCTTGCACCAATGGGTACGCATTCCGTCCGTCGCCAGTCTGCCATGTCGTGGCCACGCAACATCATCCTGCCGCGTTCGAAAAGCGCGTCAGCCTGCTTGGCGGCCTTTGCCTTTGCGTTCTTGCCGATGATGGGCTGGTAGACAACAGCGCGCCAGCCATCATCCCATGTCGCACACGCCTTCAAGGTTTCGGTGGGCGGGTAGCCTGTCACCCCTTTCACGAGCACGCGGTTGTCCCCGGCCTGCTCCAGGGTCACAGTCGAGAAGTCACAGGTTACGTCGGGCACGAAATAAGCCTGTGGGTCGCCGACCTCGTAGAGCAATTGTTCAGCGACCGTGCCGACGCTCACAAGCCCGCCTGTGCCATCCGGCTTGGTTAAAATGCAGCTGCCATCGGCGAAACATTCAGCGATGGGTGCGCCGATATTGGCCCAGCCATCGATTTCTCGCCAATCAGTAAATGTTCCACCTGTGACCTGTGGCCCGCATTCGATGAGATGCCCGGCAAGCGTTCCTGCCGCAAGCAGGTCAAACGATCCGGGTTTCCATCCAAAATGATGAATGAGCGGTCCAAGTGCGAGCGCGGAGTCGACGACTCTGCCGGTAATGACGATGTCCGCTCCGCGTGCCAGCGCTTCGGCAATGGGAAAAGCGCCCAAATAGGCGTTGGCACTGGTCACTCCCTTGAGCGGAAAGGCTGCACTTGTGAACATGTCGCGCATGCCCGCAAAGTCTGCGAGCCGGTGCATCAGGTCATCTCCGGTGATGCAGGCCACCTTCAGCGACAGGCCCAGCTCAGAGATCCGCTTGCGCAGCACGCAAGCGAGACCTTCGGGATTTACCCCGCCTGCATTGGCGATGATCTTCACTTGCCGCTCTGCGATCCGTGGCAGGAATGGACCGACATGGACGTCCATGAAGTCTGACGGAAAGCCCGATGCCTGGTCTGCCTGCCGCATCCTCCCAAGCAGCCCCATTGCCCCTTCAGCAAGGTAATCGAGGATGATTGCATCGACCCCTGCCTCAACGAGTTGAGGTACAGCCAAGGCCGAGTCGATGAAGAATGCGGCGCCGCCGCCGATCCGGTAAGGCTCTTTGGTCATTTTTCTTTCACCCTGCATCAAACTGGCTCGTGGGAATGATGTCGATACGGCCAAAATCAATGAACCGTCCGCAACTGTCCATCATCGTGCCCAAATTGGCCTTGAACTTTGCCGCGTCACCCACTGCATCGTAAAATGCGGCAGGCTCTGTGAGAGCTTCGATAGGAAAGCATTCCTCTACAAAGGCGTCGTAGGCGGGCGCGTCCGGGGTCAGCGGGGCAACGATCAGGTTCTGGACATATTCAAAATTTGCCTGGGTCTCGATCGCGACACGCGTGTGATGGTCGTGCCAGATACTGATCGCGTCTTGCCGGGACAATTCGGGCCGAAAGGAAATAAAGCTCGCCTGGCTCCAGCCCCAGCTACGTTCACCTTTGACAGGAGGATGCGCAGTGTTGGGAATGATGAGCGATTCTGCGACAAGCCAGGCGGCAAAGCGCTTGCTGTGGGCAGCCAGCGCTGCATCAACCTTGCTGCGAAAACGCGCATTGGCGCTCGGAAGCCAGAATTGCACAACGGCATCTTGTTGAGGGGATTGCCAGCTTTGCACAAGCGCAGCCCCTGGCTCTACCTCTGCATCGCGCAGATTGAGGCGAATGCCACTTGCGCCTGCCTGGCGCAAAGCCTGCGTCAGGGTCGTATGCAGCCTTGTGTTGAACACCTGTCGGCCTTCATCTCCAGCCCAAAGAGCTACAATCACTTTTTCCATGCATTGCTCCTCAGTCGAAATTCGCCTGCCCGCCGTCAAGTGGAATGGTAGCACCTGTCAGATAGCCCATTTCAGGCGCGCACAAGGCAACGACCGCTTGGCCAATATCCTCCTCCAGCCGCCCGATACGACCGAGCGGAATGGTCTTGAAGAAGGCTTCTGCTTCTTCGGAATTATTCTCGACCCACCATTTCAGGCCTGGCGATTCGGCGTGCGGAGCAATGGTCAGCACCCGGATATTGTCCCGCCCCCATTCCGCAGCCCCGGCGCGTGTCAGCACGCGTGTCGCTTGCTTGACTGCACCATAGGCGCCGTAGCCCGACATGTCCCAGCGGATGCCGGCAGAAGAAGCCAGGTTGAAGATCGTGCCCCCACCGCGAGCCTTCATCAAGGGCTGGACAAGCTTCATCAGTCGGAAGGAAGCAAGTGGTCCTGATTCGAATCCCGCAAGAAATGCCTCTTCGGTGACATCAAGTAGCCGACCGTTCGGCACTTCCTGCGCATTGTTCACGAGGATATCGGGCCCGCCGAGCTGTCCTGTCGTTTCGGAAACCCAACGAGCAAGATCGTCGCCTGACTTCACATTGCCTTCCAGGGCAATGGCCCGGCCGCCCATTTCCTCAATGGCTTTTACCGTCCTGGCAAGCTTTTCGCCCGTTCGACCAGCCACCGCGACGCTGGCACCGGCCCTGCCCATCGCAAGCGCAATGCCCTGCCCTACTCCTTGACCACCACCTGTGATAAGGACCGTCTTTCCTGTCATATTGGTCATAGCACCGAAAAACCCCTTCATTCGTAATAATCTGCTTTTGTTTTTACGCATGATGTTGACAGGATGCCATATAAAACGTCAAATGCGTCAAAGTTTGCAGAGAGGATGTTTGAATGATGCAGGATTTGGCCGGCAAGGTAGCAATTGTAACAGGTGGTAGCGACGGGATCGGAAAGGCAACGGCCAAGCTTCTGGCCAGCCGCGGCGCGACGGTCGCAATCTGTGCTCGGCGCGCCGACGTTTTGGAAGCGGCGCGCGCCGAAATAGCCGAGGTGGGAAAAGTCGAGGCCCATGTACTTGACGTGTCCGATGAAGCCGCCTTCACCGCACTTGTTGAAGATTTGGCGAAGCGCCACGGTCGCCTCGACATGATGGTCAACAACGCGATGTCTGTGCATTATGCCCCAATCCAGCAATTGACGATGGAGCATTGGCGCAAGGACTTCGCCGTCAACGCCGAGGCCGTGTTCACTGGCACCAAGGCCGCGTTGAACGTGATGGTCCCGCAGAAATCGGGATCGATCGTCAACATCGCTTCCACCACCGCAATCCGCGCTGCGCCCTATATGTCGAGCTATTCGGCATCAAAGGCAGCGCTGATCCAGTTCAGTGCGGTCGCGGCAATGGAGGCAGCGCCTGCAAATGTCCGTGTAAACGTGGTCGTGCCGGGCCAAGTAATGACACCTGCAACCGCGGATTGGGCAACAAAAGCGCCCGAGACTGCTGCAAAAACGGCCGGCGCGATCCCCATGCTGCGGGGTGGCCAGCCACAGGAACTGGCAGAAGCGATCGTGTTCCTCCTCTCCGATGCGGCAAGCTACATCACCGGTGTCGCGCTGCCGGTTGATGGTGGCAAGGCTGCGCAACTTTACTTGCCATCCTAGGGGGCGAAAAATGCTGGATTTTACAAACAAGACCGTGCTCGTCACGGGGGGTGGCGTGGGCATCGGTCGAGGCATAGTAGATGCATTCGCACAGGCCGGTGCCAGCCTCATAATTGCAGAAATCGACGCAGAGCGGGCATCGGCCGTGCAAGAAGCACACCCGGGTGCCACCGTCGTCACCTGTGACGTGCTCGACCGGTCGACCCCTGCCATGCTGGCAGAGATTGTCCGCAAAAATGCCGGCAAGCTCGACGTGCTCATCAACAATGTCGGCCATTTCGTCCACGCCCTGCCTTTTGCAATGCTGTCGGGTGAACAGGCAGACGAGATCCTCGACACCAATCTGGGCCAGTTGCTGCGCATGACGGCAGCCATGCTCCCGCTCCTGCGCGAAGCGGCTCCGGGATCGTCGATCATCAACATCACCTCGATCGAGGCCTATCGCGGCATCCCCTATTGCTCGGTCTATGCCGCAGCAAAAGCAGGTGTCGCAGGGTTTACAAAGAGCCTTGCCCTCGAACTTGCGCCCGAGGGCATCCGCGTGAACGACGTCGCTCCAGAGACCACTGACACGCCCCAGGTAGCACTCGACATCATGATCCCGGCGGAAAACCGGGAAAATATGGACAAGTGGATTCCACTGGGCCGATTTGGAACGCCAGCCGATTGCGCAGGAGCTGCGCTCTATCTTGCATCGCCTCTTGCTTCCTGGGTGACAGGCACTGCGATCCATGTCGATGGCGGAGCACTCGCAGCCTCGGGCTGGACTCGGACGCCAACGGGGGAATGGACCGTGGTGCCAATGGTCACCGGGAATGGTCTGAAAGTCCCCGGCGCATGATAACTGATCTCGACATTCTTGCCGATCTCGCAAGGTTGCGCCTGACAGCGGAACAATATGCGCAAGGTGCTGACAGGCGCGACAGGCAATCATGGTCGCAAATCCTGGCCGATGATTGTGTAATCGAAGGCCCTGGTTTCAGCACTGAAGGCATGGAAGCCAACCTTGCCACGCTCGATACCCTAAGCGCCATGTTTCGAAGCACTCAGCACCGGGTCCACCAAGTAGTCGCAAACATCAATGGCGATACAGCGCAAGGTGAAACATATTCAACTGCCGAACATCTCCTCAAGGACAGCGACATAATCCTGGCCTGGGCAATCCGTTACCAAGACACATGGCGTCGTGAAGCTGGGACTTGGCGCTTCACGTCGCGGCGCCTTGTCGTGGACTGGCAGGAAACGCGACCCGTGTCTCTGGTTGGGAGCAACCCGTGAATGCGCTTTCCCGGCAATATTGCCCTCGTGATCGGCACGGCAAGCGGATCGATTAACAAGCGGTGCTTCGTTGCAGCCGGCCGAATTAGCCGGAGGCATACCTTAGTTATCGCCGCCAACTCAAAGGCCATGCCGGAAAATGGTCCGGTCGAGCCACGAAAGGAAACAAGACAATGAAAATTCTGGTTTTGGGCGGAACAGGCGCACTTGGGGGACATGCAGCGATCCACCTTGCGAACAAGGGGCATGACGTGACAGTCGGCGGGCGCAATCCTGCCAATCCAGACACGCCCATGGCCAAGATGCCATTTTTGCAAGGCGACTATGTCGCTGGCGATTTCACAGCAGACCGGTTGAAAGGGTTTGACTGGGTCGTGTTTGCTGCTGGCAATGATCCAAGACACGTGCCGCCTGGAAGTGATTTCGAGGCTTTTCTGTTCAAGGCCAATCATGAGGCTGTGCCTGCCCTTTTCGCGGCATGCCGTGAAGCAGGCGTAAAACGCGCGATCCAGCTCGGAAGCTATTATCACCAGGCTGCCCCGGACCTCCTTGAGGGCAACGGCTATATTCGCTCACGAAAAGCCGCATGCGAAGGTGCCAGAGGCGAAGGTCGACCGGGCTTTGATGTGATCAGCGTCAATGCGCCCTTCATGGTCAGGTCCGTCCCAGGGCTGCCCAGCATGATCTTCGAACCCTACACCCAATGGGCAAAGGGCCTGATACCCATCCCATATCATGGTCCGGCAGGCGGGACCAACTTCATGTCTTTCCGTTCGCTGAGCCAGGCCATCGAAGGCGCGCTGGAACGCGGCGAGCCCGGCAAGGCCTATCTGGTGGGAGACGAGAATTTGAGCTTCACCGAGTATTTCCAGCTCTTCTTCGATGCAGCAGGCAGCAAGGTGACAGTCGTCGAGCGTGACGAAGAACACCCGCTCTTGCCCGATGTCGCAATCCCCCAGGGACGTGGTAACTGGGTTCGGGTTGATCCCGATCCGGCCGAAGTGGCATTGCTGGGCTATGCTCGAAACGACGTGGCAAATGCCGTGGCTGAAGTCGTAGCGCAATTCGGATGAACAGGGTGCTTTCCGGAAAAGTCGCAGTCATCACCGGCGCCAGCCGCGGAATCGGTGCCGGAATCGCCAAGCGCTTCGCGGCAGAAGGCGCCAGCGTCGTGCTCGTTGCCCGCACGGCTGCAGCAGGCGGGCAACTTGCCGGATCGCTTTGTGAAGTGGCGGCCGAGATACGGGCAGCGGGCGGGACTTGCCACATCATCCAGGCAAATCTCGCCGATCCAGCGGAGCTGCCGCGCATCATCGAGGAAACCGTCTCGGTATTCGGGGGACTGGATATCCTTGTCAACAATGCCGCCTGGTCGCGTTTCGTGCCGGTTTGGGAGGTCTCCGACAAGCAAATGCGCCTTGCCTTCCAGATGAACGTGTTTACGCCGCAAAGCTTGATGCAGCTGGCCCTCCCCAACATGCTATCGCGTGGAGCAGGCTGGATACTCAACATATCCAGTGCAACTGCAGATCATCCAGGCATCGCGCCTTGGGACCGCGACAGCCGCGGCTTTGAATACAATAACAAGGGACATCCAACGCTTTACGGCACGAGCAAAGCAGCGCTTGACCGGCTGAGCGCTGGCTGGGCAATCGAACTGGCAGACAAGAACATCGCGGTAAACAGCCTTGCCCCGGTGGGCGCAGTGGCGAGCGAAGGCGCCGTCGCTGTTGGTGGCTGGGACGAGCGTGATCATATCGAACCGCTCGAAGCAATGGCAGAAGCGGCCCTCCAGTTCTGCGTCCGACCGCCTGGTGACCTTTCCGGGCGTGTCGCCCGAAGCCTTCCCCTACTGAGTGAACTGGATGTGCATGTTCGCTCGCTTCAGGGACGTGAAGGCTGGCAAGAATGAGTGTCGCTGTCATCACAGGTGGCGCAAGCGGAATCGGCGCAGGACTCGGGCGCGAAGCGGCAAAACGCGGAATGCACGTGGTTCTCGCTGACCGGGATGAAGCCGGGCTTGCCGCTGTCTGCGCAGAAATTGGTAGCTTGTCCACTGCCATTGCAACCGATGTCACCGATCCCGCTTCGGTCGAAGCCCTGGCCTCGGCAGTATTTGAGCAGCACGGCAATATCGACCTGCTGTTCAACAACGCAGGCGTGCTCTCGACTGGGCTGAGTTGGGAAATAACGGCCGAACGTTGGCAACAATCGCTTGATGTAAACATCGGTGGAATAGTCAATTGCCTGCGTGCCTTTGTTCCCCGAATGCTGGCGACTGACACACCGGCCCGTATCATCAACACCGCATCGACAGGCGGGTTCCTGCCATCACCGCTCATGTCTCCATATTCTGCCACCAAGTTTGCTGTGGTGGCGCTGACCGAAGCGCTGGCAGGCGAACTCAAGATGCTCGGCTCCAAGATAGCCGTGTCGCTACTCGCTCCTGGACCTGTCAAAAGTGGCATCTTTCGCGAAGCGCCGCCCGGACCTGCGCAGCAGTTCCATGCCAAGATGCTTGAACTGCTTTTCGAAAACGGCATGTCGCCCGACCAGTTTGCGCCATTGGTGTTCGACGCGATAGAGCGCGGCGATTACTGGATCATTCCGCAACCCGAAGGCTTTGACGAAGGATTCGCAACGCGAAACGCGATCATCAGCGAACGTCGCCAGCCACAATTTTATTTATTGGAAACTGAAAAATGACGAATAATTGGGACAAAGAGGTTGATGTTCTGGTGGTCGGCTCAGGTGCTGGCGGGCTGCTCTCTTCGCTGGTCGCTTCCCAAGGCGGAGCAGACGTGCTCGTTATCGAAAAAGAAGAATTGTGGGGCGGTACTTCGGCGACGTCGGGTGCAGGCATCTGGATTCCGGCCAGTGACCAGGCACGCGCGGCGGGCTTTGAGGACAATGTCGACGATGCCTTCAAATATGTCCGCAAGCTCTCGGCCCCCAATGTGCCGGATGAAAATATCCGCGCCTATGTGGAAAATGCCTCGGCGATGTTGCGCTGGGTAACCGAAAATACCGGCATCCAGTACCAGGCCTTTCCTTATCCCGATTATCACGCCGAGGAGCCGGGCGGTTCGCCCACTGGATTTCGCACGCACATGCCGCTTCCAATTGACGGCAAGGCCCTTGGCAAGGACGTGGCCACGTTGCGCTATGCGTCCCCTGCGGCCAGCCTGTTTGGATATCTCAACTGGCATTTCGACGAGACCTATACAATACTTTTCCGTGCGCCGGGTTGGCAATGGCACCTGGTCAAGAGCCTTGCTCGCTACTGGTTCGACTGGCCCTTCCGTTTCACCTCGGGCAAGGACCGCAGACTGACACTTGGCAATGCACTGGTCGGTGGCCTGCGACTGGCAATGAACGACCGGAACATACCGGTCTGGCTGGACACGTCCCTGAGCGAACTTGTCGTGACGGAAGGCAGGGTCGCAGGCGCTGTCGTTTGCCATCAAGGCAAAGAGATGCGGATCGGTGCGCGCAAGGGGGTAATATTGGCGGCAGGCGGATTCGACAAGAACCAGGCCATGCGTGACGCCAATGCGCCGCTTTACCCAAATGCCTATCTCTCAGGTGGGACCAGTGGCAATACAGGCGACAGCATCGTGGCAGGCATAGCCGCGGGAGCTGACACGATGAACCTCCACTCAGCCTGGGCGGCCCCGGTTTTTCACGTTCCAGGCGAGGATCGTGGCCGGCTTTGCACCATCGAACGCGCGCTGCCGGGATGCATCATGGTGAACCAAAAAGGAGAGCGGTATCTCAATGAAGCCGCCTCTTACCACGTCGTTGGGCAACAGATGGCACAGCGGCAGGCAGATCATGGCGATGCGTCCCCCAGTTGGTTCGTGTTCGATCACACCTACCGACACAAATATCCGGTCGGCCCTCTCTATCCGATCATGCCGGACTGGATGCAGCGCGGCGAGGTCCGCTCGATGCTCAAGAAGGGGTCCACTGTGGAGAAGCTTGCCATCGACATCGGCATCGACCCTGCAACGCTTAGTGCGACCATTGCTCATTTCAACGATGGAGCAGCACGCGGGGAAGACCCAGATTTTCGGCGTGGGGAAGCAGCCTATGACAAGATGTATGGAGATCCCTCTGTCGTTCCAAATCCCAGCTTGCGTCCACTGACCGACGGACCATTTTATGCCATGCCCATATATCCAGGCGATATTGGTACCAATGGAGGCTTGCTGACCAATGCCAAGGCCCAGGTGATTGATACCAGGGGCAACCCCATCCAGGGGCTTTATGCAGTGGGCAACAACGCGGCATCGGCCATGGGCGAAAGCTATCCCGGTGCAGGCGTCACTATCGGCCCGGCCATGGCCTTCGGCTATGTCGCTGCGCGGCATTTGACAGGAGCGAATTGATGACAGGAAAGTTGGAAGGACGTGCAGCTATCGTGACCGGAGCGGGGCGAGGCATTGGCCGGGCCATCGTTCAAAGGCTCGCCGCTGAGGGCGCCCAGGTAGCAGCGCTAGACATGAACCTGGACGAGGCCCGGCAAAGCGGCGGGGCGCTGTCCATTCAATGTAATGTTGCCGATTCAGCTTCTGTTGCAGCGGCCGTCGCCGAGGCAAGGGCTGCCTTCGGACGGATTGATATCGCAGTTGCCAACGCGGGGATAGGCCAGGCAGAAGGTGACGGCTCAGGCCCATTTTATGCAGCCATGGCCGAGCGCAATGCCGAACTGGCGGAAAAAGGCACTTCCAATATTTTTGTAGACCAGCTCATACACATGGAGGATCGCGGCTGGGAAGCTGTGATGGCTGTCAATGTCGGCGGCACTTTCCACCTTGCGCGCGAATTCACCCGTATACTGGCGCAGGATGGAAACCCTGGCAGTTTTGTCGCGATCAGCTCGACAAGCGCGCAATCAGGCGAGGGTTCACCCCATTATTGCGCATCCAAGGCTGCCATCATCGGACTGGTGCGGCAATTATCGCGCGAACTGGCGGCACGCAAGATCCGCGTCAATGCTGTCGCGCCCGGCCCAACCAATACGCCGGTCATGCAGGGCATTCCCGACGACTGGATCAAGTCGATGGAAGCCAGCATCCCGCTTGGCCGCATGGCAGATCCAGCAGAAGTCGCTGCAGCAGTCGCCTTCCTTGCAAGCGATGACGCGAGTTTCGTGACCGGTTCGGTACTGGTCGCAAACGGGGGGAGCTACTTCTTTTGAACGGACACGAAATCATGGGATCCGACCTCACTCCTCGCCTTGGCCTTCCATCCACTGGCGTGATTGTAACCGGTGGTGCATCGGGAATTGGCCTTGCGTCAGCCCGGGCACTTGCAGCTGTCGGACGCGGTGTGGCATTGTGGGACCTGAACGGCCAAAGAGCGCAAAACGAAGCAGCAGCCATCACTTCGTGTTTTGGAGTTCCAGCAGCAGGGCTGGCCGTTGACTTGCGCGATCCAGGTGCATGGCCCCAGGCAATTGCAATGAGCCGCGCGGCGCTAGGAAGTCTTGGCGGCCTCGTTCATGCCGCAGGCGTGGTCGATACCGGATCGCTTGAAGGCATCACCCTCGAGAGTTGGGCTGCAGGTATCGACACGCACTTGCGTCCCATGGCTTTGCTCACGCAGCAGCTCTTGCCCGACCTCAAGGCACATTCCGGATCGGCCATTGTCGGGATCGCTTCGATCAACGCAACGCTTGGAAATGCTATTAACCCGGTCTATTCCGCAGCGAAGGCAGGTATGCTCGGACTGATCCGCTCGCTTGCCGACAGGCTGGGGCAGGATGGGATCCGGATCAATGCCGTCTCACCGGGACAAATCCTCACCCCAATGCTCCAGCCAAGTGTCGACATGCTTCCCGCAGGCACGTTTGAAGCTCGCATCCTGTTAGGCCGGCTTGGCCAGGCAGAAGAGATTGGCCGGGCGGTGCGCTACCTGCTGTCTGACGAAGCCAGCTATGTGACGGCAGCCGAATTGGTGGTGGATGGCGGCAATATCAGTTCACAACGCATATAGCTTTTTCGACCACGTCGAATGAGAGAGGCGAGCAAGGCTTGTCAGAAATTCAGCGTGACCTCACCTGGACAAGCCCGCCTGTCATCCCGGCATAGAAATCGCCATTGGGCGCAATCGACATCGAGGCCCAGTTGTTATCGAACGGCTTACCCTGCCCTGTCGGGATCTTGATTACTTGCTTGCCGGTCTTGAAATCAAGCCCGACAATCGACCAGTCCTGTGTTGGTTTGCCTTGTGCATCCGTCACCAGGTCGAAGCTGTAGAAATAAGCGATGCCGCTTGATGCCGACAGCTTGGGCACAACCGAAGGTGATTTGAGCGGTGACGTCCAGACCGTGTCGCAACCGCTTTCATCAGCTCGGACATCGACACGCACCACCCCGCCTGCAACTGCGCTCCAGTCCTTTTGTTGATGCGCGCTGGTGAAACCTGCATTGTTTTCAAGGATGATAGACCGACCCCAGCCGATCATGCTGTTGTCGGTCGCACTTGCCCCAAGTTTGAAGATGGGTACAGCACAGACGCGGCTGCCATCGCTGCGGCGAAGTACAACGATATTGATCCGTCCATCGGCATTGTCGGCAAAGGTAATCCACTTGTCGCCAACCAGCGTTGGAGTGGTTCCACTGCCCTGGTTGATCGAGCCGATCTTGCGCTTTGTGCCTCGATCGTAACCGGTGCGCCAAAGCTGGACAGGCTTGCCAAGCGCGTTGGCGGTAAAGGCATATTGGGCGCGATCGGACAGAACATAGATCGCACGGGCATCCATCGTTAGCGCATTCTGGATTTCCTCGCCATTGAGTTTGATGACGGAGACCTTGCCGCTGTCCGGATCGAGCGTGCCCAGCCGTCCATTTCGAGTGGTCCACCAGTAACGCCCTTCATGATCGGGCATTACGGTCGTTATCTTGTCGCATTCCTGCTGCGGGAACCAGTTGTTCCAGTTGAAGCAATCGTGGGGAACATAGGGTTTCAGATCCCATTGCCGCTCAACTTCGAACGACCATTCCCCGCCAGACTGGCTGGCCTTCAGCCGCTGGACGACCCACTGGCTATCTGCAAACACCAGCCGGTCGTGGTTGTCGAGGAACATGTAGGCGCCCCCGGACGAATCGGTCATCATGATGCCCATGTCGCGCTTCACGAAGGCTTCAAACGAACTGGGCCGGACTGGGAGATCGTAATGCGCAAGGGCCTGGAGCGTGTCCGGATCGAGCAGCACCATGCGGAAGCCTGAAAGCCCCCCGCACATTATGACAGGCTTTCCGTCAGTACGATAAACGAATGTCGAGCATTGGCGCGGGAGGCCATTTCCCGAGCGGCGGCTTCGTACCTCGACTTTTGCGCCAAATGGTCCTGCGGCCAAATGCGTGTCCGATTGCCCGCCATCCCCGTGCATTGTGCCGTTGGTGGCTGCAGCAAGAAACGGATTGGCGTTGACTGTGCCATCAACCGGTCCGGGCTTGAAGGTGGCATCCCAGATTACATGGCCATCCGATGCGCCCTTGATGGGCTGCGCTTCAGCGATTTCACGGTTGGCGTTCGCCCACAAGCCAAAGCCCCCAGCAAACAGTCCAGAAAATAGCCCAAGTGCAATCCAGCGCTTTTTCATCAATCTGCTCTGACCTTGACCTTGGGCGCCAGTTTCCCGCCGCGCATCGTTTCAATGAACTTTTCGAGCGGCGCTGGTTCTGCCACCGGCCCGCCATGGTCGCCCTCGCGAGCCCAATATTGGTCAAAGCTGGGGAAGAGATTGTGAAAATTCCCTTCAACCCAATCGGTTCCCGGCCAGCGCATCTTGTTCGCGCCAACAGGTGGCTTGTTGAGATCGGTTGCGTACCAATAGAGAGGCAAGCGGCGAGCGAAATACCACCGGCCGTCCAAGCGCACATAGTCATCTGCATACATCATCTGCATGATCACCCATTCGTCGCCGGTCTCGTGCTCATTCTTCGAATAGCAGATGCCATGCGCATGATCGGGATCATCGAACTCGATGATGTGTCCACCTATGTGGTGCGAGGTTCCCGTAAAGGGAGAACGAAGCGTTGCATCCATATAGGCTCGCAAGGCCAGGCGCCCGGATTTCTGTTTGCCAACCCGGACGTCGGGCTCGAAAAGCGTGACCATCATGTCAATGTCGCGCATGTCGAGACAAAGGGCATATTTGGCGGCAAGCTGGCGGATCGCGTCCAGTGATTCCAGTCGGTCAACCCGGGTTTCGAGGCTGCTCATGATGTCTGTTCTCCTGCAATGTGGCGGGCGACACGGCGCCCGGAATAAATACAATCGGCGTAAGAAAGCCCGCTGACATAGAGATGAGAACATATTCCCACGGCATTTCGGCCCGCAGCGTAAAGGCCTGGGATCAAAGATCCATCGCCGCGGCGAACCTGCCCGCTCGTTTCGTCTACGACCAGCCCTCCCACTGTCATGCAGGCAAGCGGGAAGAACTTGCTGTCAACCGAGGCATCGATCGCATAATAAGGGCCGTCCCCCAACGGCACCATTTCAGCAGGTGACTTGTGAAAGACGTCAGCACTTTGTCCGTTAGCCGCGCGATTATACTGCGCGACAGTCTCGCGCAGGGTGGCAGGATCAAGGCCCAGCCTTGCTGCAAGTGCATCGAGCGTTCGGGCCTTCGTTGCAGCGATCAAGCAGTTGAACAGGGTGATATCACGCTGAAAACCCAGGACGTCCTTGCCGAATGCCTGTTTGAGCGCGGCCTTGCGGGCCGAGGCGTCAAGGATGACATAGCCGCGCCCGGCGTTCTTCTCCACCATCGCATCGCCAATTGCTGCACCGTAAAGCGTCTCGTTGACAAACCGGGCACCAAGCCCGTTCACGAGTAACGCCTGCGACCAGGCAAGCGGCGGATTGAGGAAACGCCATGCAGAGACGCGTTCCATGAGTGCAGTCGCTCCGCCTGCGGACACGCCGAGCATTATGCCGCTCCCGGTATCGCCAAGCGTTCCGTTGGGCAGGCCATCCTTGTATCTTGGGGCGAGTGCTGCAACCATCTGCTTGTTGACAATAAAGCCACCACCCGAAAGCAGGACACCCTTTTTTGCGCGAAACCATTGCGAGCTTCTGTGCTTTGCCTCGATCTCGAGCGCTTTTGCCATCAACTGGTAGCCCCGGCGATAGCTCCACTGCGCGCCGGGAAGTGTCGGTGGCAGCAGGCTGAACCACTTGTCTGCCCGCGCCGTGAGATCGGCAAAACGCGCGCTTTGGACCGGGTCAATTATCCGCTCCACGCGCAGTCCGATCACGCGGCCTGCCAGGTTGAGTGCCAGTTGCTTCACCTCGGAATGCCTGTGGAGCACGAGCCCGCGTGCCAATGCCGCGTCCTTCAGCGGATTAAAGATATATTTGCCGAGGCCCCAGGCCAGCTTGCCATTGCGCCCTACCCCCCTGTGCCCGCGCGCGGCAGGCTTGGCCTTGTCGCGGTAGGGGGCCGAAAGACTGGAGTCTGGATGATAAAGATATTTGTCGAGTGGGGGATATGAAGTCTTGGTCGAGTAGAGGCTGCCTTCGAAGGGAACGCCGTGGCCGCGCATCCAGTCGACCGTGGCCGCACTTGTCTGGCAAAAGTCGTGCAAGGTATCATCCGACACCACATTTTCTGTTTCCAATTTCAGATAGGCAAACATCTGCTCGGGGCTATCCTCAACACCTGCCTCTGCCTGAACCGAGGTTCCCCCGCCTGCATAAAAGACGCCGCCATTGGCAGCAGAGGAACCACCGCCCTCATAGCGATCAAGCGCAATTACGCTCAGCCCGCGCTCCAACACATCCAGTGCTGCAGCAACACCCGCACCGCCAAGACCCACCACGAGAATGTCGGCCTCGCCTGACCATTCATGGCCTTCAGGATTTTCTATCCTGACCGGATCACCCACTGAAAGTCCCCATTGCGACAGATTCTCGACTGACACATCATCGCAGGGCGGATAAGCGTAGGGCCACTGCATTTGAGATTCCACGTTTCACCCCTCCTTATGCGTAAGTCATGTCGTTATATTACGACGTTAATAGAAGTTCTGTTGCATACCAAGCACATTTAACGTAGTAGTGACCTATCGATATTACGCAGTTAGAACAAAAAAGTTGTTGCATGGGAGAATGCCTGATGTTCCGTTACCTGTCTGCCTCGGCCCTGTGCGGCTGCCTTGCTCTTTTATCCACGCCTGCCACTGCGCAAGACAGTGCGGATGACAATTCCGGTATCGAGGAGATCATCGTTACTGCACAAAAGCGTTCGGAAAACATCCAGGATGTTCCAATCGCGATTTCCGCTGTCTCGAGCGAATTCCTCGAATCGCGCGGCATCTCATCGATAGACAGCCTTGGCACGATTGCACCCAATGTTAAAATCGAGCGTGCGCCTTCCAGCAAGACAATCACCCAGATCGCGATCCGTGGATCAGTTACCATCAACCCGGCAATCACGTGGGAACCGGCTGTCGGTCTCTATCTCGACGGCGTGTACATCGCCAAGGCTCAAGGCTCGATATTTGACGTGGCAGACCTCGAGCGCGTCGAGATGTTGCGCGGACCGCAAGGCACGCTCTACGGGCGCAACGCGCTTGCCGGCGCCGTCAATCTTATCAGCAAGAAGCCGACCGGCGAGTTGGGCGGCATGGCAGAGATGACCTATGGGAGTTTTGGCCAATGGAAGGTGAAAGCAGCCCTCGACCTTCCAAAACTCGGAATCTTCTCCGCAAAGATCTCCGGCCAGTTCGGAGATCGAGACGGGCTCGTCAAGATTACACCCAATCCGGTTGCCGGCGTGGTTCTGGCGCAACCAAATGTCGTCAACCAAACCGACACGGTCAACACCAAAAGCCTGATGATCCAGCTCCGCGCCGAGTTGAGCGACGCGATCACCGCCGATTATACTTTTGATTACAACAAGCAAAACCAGCGGCCGCCTTTTGCCCAGCTCATCGGCGTCAATCGCAATGGCGACCCGCGCGACATTTTCGATCCCGCCTCGCCGAGCTATATCGGTGTTGCTCCCCTTAACCTATATGCCAATCCAGAACGTCAAACGACGGCCTCAATCAATGGTGACGTCTATGAGCGGTCGCGCGCTTATGGCCACGCACTGACGCTTGCTGCCGATCTCGGAGCCGCCACGCTCAAGTCAATCACGGCCTATCGC
>JBATDO010000049.1:0-10759 GCA_049663505.1 Sphingorhabdus sp. | reverse complement strand
CATAGATACTGTCTTTCCAGCCATCAGTGATGAAGCAGGTCTCGCGGCCTATGTTGCACGCGCTGCTCGCGATGGGTTTACAGGTATGCTTGCAATTCATCCATCGCAGGTCGCCGTGATTAACGCTGCATTTACTCCAACGCCTGAACAAATTGATCACGCCCAATGCGTAGTTGCTGCATTTTTGGAAAATCCGGGGGCTGGCGCGCTTCAAATTGGAGGGAAAATGATCGATGCCCCTCATTTGAAATCCGCCCGCGCCTTACTAGCGCGGGCTGGAATTCTTTAAGCTTCAGGCTGCCAGTTTTCTCAGCACGTAGTGCAAGATGCCGCCATTCATGAAATATTCGACCTCGTTTGCTGTATCGATCCGGCAAAGAGTATCAAAGTTGAATGTGCTGCCATCCTTGCGTGTGACTTTGACCGTAACAGTCTGGCGTGGCTGGAGCATCGATACGCTGGTGATGGTGAAGCTGTCATCGCCGGTAAGTCCCAGGCTATTGCGGCTATCGCCTTCCATGAACTGGAGTGGCAATACGCCCATGCCGACCAAGTTGGAACGGTGGATGCGTTCAAAGCTCTCGACGATAACTGCGCGGACGCCGAGCAGGTTAGTGCCCTTTGCGGCCCAGTCACGCGAGGATCCCGTGCCATATTCCTTGCCTGCGATCACAACCAGTGATGTCCCGTCGGCCTTATGGCGCATCGCGGCGTCATAAATAGGCATCACGTCAGAGCCGTAGCGCGACATGCCACCTTCTATGCCCGGCACCATTTCGTTCTTGATCCGGATATTGGCAAATGTACCGCGCATCATGACCTCATGGTGCCCACGACGTGCGCCATAGCTGTTGAAGTCTGCCTTGCTGACCTGATGTTCCAGGAGAAACGCTCCAGCAGGGCTATCGGCCTTGATCGAGCCCGCCGGGCTGATGTGGTCAGTCGTGATTGAATCGCCCAGGATAGCCAGGGGTTTTGCATCAATGATATCCATCACTGGTGCAGGGGTCATGCTCATGCCTTCAAAATATGGCGGGTTGGCGACATAAGTGGAACCGGCGCGCCACTGATATGTGTCCGATCCTTCGACCTGAATCTTCTGCCAATGTTCATCGCCCGCGTAGACGTGCGCATAGCGCGCCGTGAACATCGAGCGGTCAATATTGGCTGTCATTACGTCATGTACTTCCTGGTTCGATGGCCAGATGTCTTTCAGATAGACATCGCTGCCATCGGTCGCTTGGCCGATCGGCGTGGTCGTGAAGTCTTCGGTGACCGTTCCCTTGAGCGCATAGGCGACAACAAGAGGAGGCGAAGCCAAGAAATTGGCACGAACATCAGGTGAAACACGACCCTCGAAGTTCCGGTTTCCGGAAAGAACTGATGCAGCAACAATGTCATTGCCGTTGATCGCCTTGGAAATTGGTTCTGCCAATGGCCCCGAATTGCCGATGCACGTGGTGCAGCCATAACCCACGAGGTTGAAGCCGAGCGCGTCGAGATGCTCCTGCAAGCCAGCCTTCACCAGATAGTCTGTGACCACCTGAGACCCTGGTGCCAGTGAAGTCTTGACCCATGGCTTGGGCCGCAAGCCATAGCTATTCGCTTTTTTTGCTACCAGGCCGGCTGCCACAAGAACGCTTGGGTTGGACGTATTGGTGCAGCTGGTGATCGCCGCAATCACGACGTCTCCGTCACCTATGTCGTGCGACATGCCTTCAACAGCAACGCGTTTGAAGCCGTCGTGCTTGTAGACGCTCGACAACTCGCCATTGAACACGTCGTCCACCTGGGTCAAGATGACCTTGTCCTGAGGGCGCTTTGGACCAGCCAAAGATGGCACCACGCTCGACATGTCGAGTTCGAGGGTATCTGTAAAAACAGGATCCGCAGCGTCAGCAAAACGCCACAGGCCTTGTTCCTTGGCATATGCTTCAACCAGCGAAATCTGGTCCTCTTCTCGGCCGGTCAGGCGCAGATAATCGAGGGTCTTTTCATCTATGCCAAAGAAACCGCAGGTGGCGCCATATTCCGGCGCCATGTTGGCCAGAGTGGCACGGTCTGCAAGTGTCAGGGCATCAAGTCCGGGACCATAATATTCGACAAAGCGCCCTACGACGCCCTTGGCACGCAACATCTGTGTAGCGGTGAGGACCAGGTCAGTTGCCGTGATGCCTTCAGCCAGCGTTCCCGTGAGCTTGAACCCGACAACCTCGGGGATCAACATCGACACGGGTTGACCCAACATCGCAGCCTCCGCCTCGATTCCGCCTACGCCCCAGCCAAGCACGCCAAGGCCATTGATCATCGTGGTGTGGCTGTCGGTACCAACACACGTATCGGGATACGCAATTGTTGTGCCATCTGGTGCAACGCTGGTCCATACCGTCTGCGCTATGTGTTCCAGGTTAACCTGGTGGCAAATGCCGGTTCCCGGGGGAACTGCCTTGAAATTGTTGAGAGATTTTGAACCCCATTTCAGGAAGTCATAACGCTCCGCGTTGCGCTGATATTCTATTTCAACATTATGCTCAGCGGCCTTGGGGTGGCCGAACTCATCGACCATTACAGAGTGATCAATAACCAGATGGACTGGAACCAGTGGGTTGATCTTCTGTGCATCGCCGCCGAGATTGTTCATCGCATCGCGCATAGCAGCGAGATCAACGACGCAAGGCACGCCAGTAAAGTCCTGCAAAAGGACCCTTGCAGGCCGATACTGAATTTCACGCGTGGACTTGGGGTCCTGCTGCCAGTCAATCAATGCCTGAATGTCTTGCACTGAAACGGTGAACCCGCCGTCCTCAAAACGAAGCAGGTTTTCAAGCAAGACCTTCATCGAAAAGGGTAAGCGCGAGACATCTCCCAGCTTTTCCGCAGCTTTGCGGAGCGAGAAAAAATCTACCGACTTCCCGCCAGCGGAGAGTGTGGAGCGGGTTTGAAGGCTGTCTAGTCCAATGGCGGTCATCATATACCTCGTCTGAAAGTGTTACTTTCAGCCGGTTTGGGGAAGACATTTCCGCCCTTTCCTCCGTCCTGAGCATGTCGGTAAACATGACATCAAGCGCTGCAGTGGCAGGATACGTCAAACCAGCATAAAAGCGGGAGATTCGATTGCTGGCAGCGCCTTAGCGTAGAGGTGGGCAGGGGGCAAGAGGGCGACCTGCATCTTGGTCAATCGGTCGCATGAAATCATCTTTGACACATTTGTGCTGATTGTTTGACATGGGTCAATTGCAGCTTGCAACTGATCGGTCATGATCAACCCTTGAAAAAGGAGAGAAGAGGTTATGTTGGACCTTGCAAAGAAAACCGAAACCAGCACGGATTTGGCGCAAACGCGGCATTTTGATGTGCTAATAGCAGGAGCCGGAATATCGGGCATCGGTTCTGCTTTCCATCTGCAGCAGCAATGTGCTGCCAAGAGTTACGCGATATTGGAAATGAAAGAAACGTTCGGCGGGACTTGGCAAACGCACAAATATCCTGGTGTGCGCTCCGATTCAGACCTCTACACATTTGGCTACCGCTTCAAGCCATGGGTTGGGGCACCCATCGCGAGTGCAGATGAGATCCTGAAGTATATGGGCGAGGTGATTGATGACAATGCGATTGGCGAACATATTTATTATGGCCGCCGCATCACCGAATGCCGATGGTCAAGCCAAGACAACCGGTGGACGGTCAAAGTGGAGAACCTCGTCCGTCGAGAAGTGGAATTGTTCACCTGCAACTTTCTTTGGATGTGCCAAGGTTATTATGATCACGAAAAGCCATATATTCCAGACTGGCCAGGACTATCGCGCTATAAAGGTGTGTTCGTGCACGCTCAATTGTGGGACCCGGAAATCGACTATACCGATAAGCGCGTGCTGGTAATCGGGTCGGGAGCAACGGCTGCAACTGTTGTGCCGGCATTTGCCAAGAAAGCCAGGCACGTGACCATGCTTCAACGTTCTCCCACTTATTTTTTCTGCCATCCAAACCAGAACGAACTGGCGGATCGTTTGCGCCAGATCGGAATTGACGAACCGACAATTCACCGGGTGGTGCGTGCCCAGATCATGCACGACCAGGACGTCTTGACCAAGCGCAGTCAAGCAGAACCAGAGGTCGTGTTTGAAGAGCTAAAGGCTCTCATCCGGCTATATGCCGGTGACGACTTCGAGTTCGAGCCACATTTTACGCCCAAATACCGTGTTTGGCAGCAACGACTGGCATTCTGTCCCGATGGTGACGTCTTCCAAGCAGCGCGTGCAGGAAAGTTGACCGTAGTGACAGACACTATTGACCGCTTTACCGAAAATGGTGTCCGAACGGCTTCTGGTGAAGAGATTGAAGCCGACATCATTGTTGCTGCAACCGGTTTCAGGCTCTCGGTGATGGGTGATATTCCATTTTTTGTCGATGACCGACCCGTCAACTGGCATGATACGGTTACATATCGTGGCATGATGTTCACAGGCGTGCCAAACATGGTGTGGGTCATGGGCTATTTTCGTGCGAGCTGGACCCTGCGGGTCGACATGCTCGGGGATTTTGTATGTCGCCTGATCAATCACATGGACTCTGTCCGAGCAAAACGTGTTGAGGTCGCGTTGCGGCCTGAGGATGCCGGGATGGAATTGTCCCCTTGGATTGAAGCCGATAATTTCAACCCTGGATATCTGATGCGCGGTCTGGACCAGTTGCCGCGACGAGGCGACAAGTCCGAATGGAGACACAACCAGGACTATTGGCACGAGAAAGACGAGATTCCCACGACTGATTTGACCGGAGCCGAATTCCGTTACAGCTGAGAGTAATTGTCAACGACTGAGCAACCGGGCTCGCGTCGAAGACGATTATCGCCAGCATGAGCTCAGCGCATCAACAGACGGACCCGCCAAGTCATTGGCTTCATGTTCTAGTCGGGGAAGTCAATTGCGCCGTGTGTCGTTACAGCGGCAACCTGCAGGAACTGAGGCTTTGTTGCTGAAGACCCGCTGGCTGCGTGCACAGGGTAGTTGCTCTTCGACAATGTTTCCAGCTGCATGCCTGCCGCAGCAAGCGCATATGGTGACACGCGGTGGCGGGTGCAAAGGCCACCTGCACCATCGCTGACAAGCGGCGTTTCAAATTCGACGGCTATCATTGCCCCTTCAGCGCGAGTGACAACACAGACGACAAGTTGGCCACCAGAAAGATCGAGCACCAAGCCAGTGCCTTCAGGGACGCCAAGAAGGCCGTCGATCAACGCTCCGGTTTTTGAAAGGTTGCGCATCAAGGCTTCATAACGATGATCGTCGTGGATAACACCGATACGGCGAAAGACGGATCGACGTTCGGGGCGATGGCGTTCCGGCCCATCGGGCTCAATACGAAATTCACCCGATTTCATGCGCTCAACGACGGTATCTTGCGTCAGCGCTTTGGAATATATCCATCCCTGGATGAAGCGGGCACCTTTGGAAACGACGACATCCAGCTGGTCAAACGCCTCGACGCCTTCAACCGTGGTTTCCATGCCCAAGGCATCGGAAAGGCCGATAATGGCGGCAATGATCTTGGCGCTATTATGATCCTTTTGCGTGCAGCTGTCGACGAAAGTACGGTCGACCTTGATCTTGTCAAAAGGAGCAGAGCGCAAGTAGCTCAGCGATGAATAGCCAGTGCCGAAATCGTCGAGTGCGAGGCGGACACCCAGCTCCTTGAGCGCGCGAAATATGTCGTCGATGGTTTCTCCATCGCCCATGAAAACGCTTTCGGTCAGCTCGAGCTCCAACCTGTTCGCTTCCAGTCCAGAGTTCTGAAGTGCTTCTGTGACGATCGATATAAGGTCAGAATGGGCAAATTGTGCAGCAGATACGTTGACTGCAACCCTTACGGATTTCGGCCACGCCATGGCGTCTTTGCATGCGCGGTTCAACGCCCATGCACCGAGCTCGTTGATGAGATCGGACTCCTCGGCGATGGGAACGAAAACGTCGGGACCGATATTGCCACGCTCTGGATGGTCCCAGCGCATCAAGGCCTCGAATGTGACCACCATGTGGTCTGCGGTGCGCACTACGGGTTGGTAGTGAAGTTCGAGCTGTTCGTTAAGGAGCGCGTCGCGGAGACCTTCTTCCAGTAGTCGCCGTTCTTCTGCTTCGTCCTTCAAGTCTGCAGAGTAAAAGCGGAATTGGCCGCGTCCGCCGTTCTTGGCAGCATATAAGGCCAAATCGGCATTGTGCACCAGATCATGCTTTTCCATGCCGTCATATGGAGAAATGGCAATGCCGACCGAGGTGCCGATCGTCGCGCGCTTTTCGTCTATCGTGTAGGGTTGCGATAGAATCTGGATCATTTTTCCTGCAAGCTCGCCGAGCTTTCCGCGATCGTCCAGATCAGGCAAGATGACCTGGAATTCGTCACCGCCCAAGCGTCCGATTTCGCCTCGGCTGCCAACCACGCGTTCCAAGCGCCTGGCCACTTGTCGTAGCAATTCGTCGCCAGCAGGATGGCCAAGCGTGTCATTGACATGCTTGAACCGGTCGAGATCGAGCATCACGAGTGTGCAGCTGCGCTTTGCCGACTTGTAGGAAGCAAGAATCCCTTCCAATCGCTTGTCCATGCGGTGCCGGTTTGCAAGGCCTGTCAAGGAATCGAATTCAGCAAGCCGCGAGTCTACGAGTTTACGCTCGTATTCAACCGTGATGTCTTTTGCACTGCCGCGGTATCCTTGGAAATTTCCGGATTTGTCGAATTTGGGATGCCCTGAGATCGACCACCATGTCTGGCGTCCCTGGTCCTCCTGCTGGCCAAGGGCAAACCGAACAGTTTGATCGACAATCTTGTTGCGAGCGGTTAATTGAAAGTTGAGCGGGCGATCCGAGCGCTCGCCAGGATTGTCTGAATCGGTTTCGAATAGCCGGGTCAATGGCTGGGCGAGTAGCTCATCAATGGGTCGGTTCAATTTCTCCGCCGCATTTTGCGAGATATAGATCAAGCGGGCATCAGCATCTGTGGCCCAAAGCCAGCCTATCCCTGCATGTTCGAAATCATCGAGTACTTCGAGACGGCGAATGGTGTCATTTGGCGTGATGACAGCCACCGAGCCATGTTCACTGGATCCTTGTCCAGTAATGGTCTTGAAAAGTCTTGTTACAGCCATTGCCTGTCAATCCACACCATTGTTGGTGAACCAATTTGTCGTCCAACTTGAAAATGTTCTAGACTAATTTGGTTTACAGAAGGCTAACCATGAGTGTTTTTGGCGCACGGCAACTGTCAGTCCTGCCTCCGGCGTATCCTTTTGTCGCGCGCGCTTTTGCCATGGACGATTTCAAGTGAGCTTGCAGGCACGCACAGCAACCCAGATAATATTGTCAGTACTGCCTTGTTCGCTTTGCCGTCTTCAGGCGCTGTGCGCAGCCAGATTTTGACGCTGGCGTTTTCGATCGATACTTTCTCAATCTTGGCCGCGGGGATTACCCGCACGGAGATCTCTCCCTTGCCGTTGAACAGCTGAGCGATCTCGTCGCGAGTGGGAGCTGACGAACTCATTGGGATATCTCTAACGCAAACCCGCACTTTCTGCAAAAGTAGCAAATAGGTTCGTAAAAATAATCAAAATAACCAATATGGAATATTGTGTGATTGAAGCATGCAACGACTTCTCGCGCGATGCGACGAACTGCTCGTTCGATTTACTGCTTGTTAACCACATTCACGCGATAAAATGGTTTGCGACCTGGACGATATTTTGAATTGGGTGTGATGATGAAATACGCTTTTGTGAAAATTCCATGTGGGCTTTTGCTGGCAGGTGCAGCGCTAGCGGCGACGATGGTGCCAATCCATGTTGCAAATGCTCAAGAAGCTCCTGCAGTGTCTCCAGTTTCGCTGACCAGCGAGGTCAAGATTGAGCGACATGAGGTTGATTCTGCGGGTCAGGAGAAGGCTACGCTTTACACACCGAGCCAAATTGCCGTTGTGCCAGGTGACAAGGTCATTTTTACGCTGGAGGTGGCAAACAAGGGGCCTCAGGCAGCTGCAGGTTTTAGGGCGGTAAACCCGATGCCAAGCGCTGTGCAATTCGTATCGGTCGCCGAAGATTGGGCTGAAGTATCCGTGGATGGCGGGGCAACTTGGGGGAAACTGGGAGAATTGAAGGTCCAGGCGAAGGCCGCCGATGGGATTGCGGTTGCCGAACGGGCAGCAGGGCCAGAAGATGTGACGCATGTTCGATGGGCATTTGCCGATGAAATTGCTCCAGGGAGCAAACGGACTATTAGCTACCGCGGCGTGGTGAAATAGCTCCCGTGTGTTAACTTAGTGGCGCTGAATGTCCCGTGCTGGCACATATCACTCCTTTGCCTAAGGTAAATGCGACTCGGCAACGATATTAACCACCTTTAAGGCTGGCTTTTGTGGAGCCAGCACCGCAGCATGGATCCATGAAATTCACAGGAGCCAGCATCATGCGAGCCTTTCCGCGCCTCAGCCTACCGCTGTTGCTAAGCATTGCAATCGCCCTGCCTCTGGCTGGCTGCGGCGGTGCGGACAGCGACAAGGCGGCCTTAGCAGATCTTGATAACAAGCTCGTAGGCAAAGGCAGCGATCCAGAGATGAATGCCGCTTTGAATGATCGCATCCTCGTGGACCCGGACCTGACAGATAGCGCGAATGTCAACAGCATCAAGTCAGCTGAACGACCGCTAAATGGCGCAACTCCAGCGGACAGTGGCTATGACGGTGACGCCTCTATCGAGGCGTTGGACAGTGCAAAGTTGATGCGCGCCCCGAAGCCTGCGATTGTGGGGATCGAAGAATGCGACAATTGCGGCGAGAAGCGCGCCGTAACACTTGGAGCGCTCGCTGCGGACCAAGGAGTTACTCGAGGCAAGGGTACCTGCGACGCCAAACTGCAATATGGTGCAGCATGGGCGCAGCGCATGCCTCCTGAGTTTCCGGTTTACCCGCGCGGCCGGGTGAAGGAAGCTGGCGGTGTTGATGGCGGTATTTGCGACATTCGCGTTGCCACTTTCACGACATCTGCGTCCATGCAGAATGTTATAGATTATTATTACACACGCGCACGCAAATCCGGCTATTCGGCTGAGCATCAAATTCGCGCCGGAGAACATGTCCTGGGCGGAACGCGGGATAATGATGGCGGGGCATATTTTATCACTTTCAACGCACATCCTGGTGGTGGGACGAGCGTCGATATTGTGGCCAACAACGGCCGCTAAGCAGTTTTGAAGACCGAAGCGACTGGGGTGGCAGCAATGCCGCCCCATTTTTTTGGACCAATCTCTTGCAGGTGGTGACGGTCACGGCGTATTGATCGAACTTGAAGCTGATCGCCTGTAGATTATCTCTATCCGGCAGCTTCCAAAGACCAAATGATCTGCAATTCTGACATTTTGATTCAAGTATCGGCAAAGTGCGGCTAAGGCGTCGCAATGAAATCCATACTCTTGGTCATGGCAGGCGGGGCATTGGGGGCAGCGATGCGCTTTGGTCTGGCACGTTCAGTGCCGCTGGGGGCGGGTGGATGGCCTTGGCCAACCTTTGTCGCCAACATCATCGGGGGACTCGCAATGGGTGTATTGGCTGGGTGGTTACTTCGTGGAAATAGCGCGGCCGAACCACTGCGACTCTTTCTTGGAGTTGGATTATTGGGTGGATTTACCACTTTTAGTGCCTTCAGTCTTGAAATGGCGCATATGATACAGCGCGGGCAAGCGGTATTGGCTGCAGCATATGCGTTAACATCAGTGCTGTTGGCCCTTGGTGCAATTTTTGCTGGCATAATGCTGGCTAGGACGATTTGGTTATGAGCAAGGTTGACGAAACGGGCATCAGGCAGTTTGTCGTGCAGCCTGATGATGACGGGATAAGGCTGGATCGCTGGTTTAAGCGCCACTTGCCAGATGCTTCATTCAACATGGTGTCGCGCTGGGCTCGAACTGGCCAGTTGCGCGTTGACGGCAAGCGCGCGACCCCTGGAGACCGGTTAGAGGCCGGTCAGCAACTTCGCGTCCCACCTGCGGATCCCGCGGTGGCAGCCGCGCGACCGGCAAGAAAGCGCCGGGAATTGACTGATGACGAAATGGAATTCGCACAAGCGCTGGTCATTCACAAGGACGATGCAGCCCTGGTCATAAACAAGCCTGCTGGACTGGCGACGCAGGGTGGCACAAAGACCGAGACCCATGTCGACGGTCTGCTAGATGCCCTGTGTTTCGAACAAGATGGTCGTCCCAAGTTGGTGCACCGCCTCGACAAGGATACTTCGGGTGTTCTCCTGCTTGCACGCTCTGCGCGATCGGCAGGACATTTCGCCAAGGCGTTTTCATCTCGTACTGCCCGTAAAGTATACTGGGCCTTGGTTGTCGGTGTCCCGGCTATAGAAGACGGTTTTATCGATCTTCCAATTGGCAAGCAGCCCGGCAGCGGTGGCGAGAAAATGCATGTCGATGAAAAGGAAGGCCAGTCTGCGCGGACGCGGTACCGCATCATCGAACGTGCAGGAAACACCACTGCATGGGTAGAGTTGCAGCCTTATACAGGCCGAACTCACCAGTTGCGCGTACACATGGCCGCGATCGGGCACCCGATAGTGGGAGACGGAAAATATGGAGGCAAAGAGGCCTTTCTGACTGGAACAATCAGCCGCAAGATGCATCTGCATGCCCGGCGCTTGCGCATTGATCATCCCAAGGGACATCAGATCGATGTCCGAGCGGATTTGCCGTCGCACATGCGGGACAGTTTCAATGATCTAGGC
>JBATDO010000048.1:0-3394 GCA_049663505.1 Sphingorhabdus sp. | reverse complement strand
GGCTTGCGGCAAGAGCTTTTTCCCCCAAGGCACCAATCAAAGCGCGTGGATTTTTTTTGCCTAGCCCAAGCGGGTCAGGGGTGATTTGGCTCCATCGTTCCTTCTCGGTTCTTGCAGGAGATCACTTCTCTCCCGCCATTTTCAATATTTCCTTCCATTCCGTCGCTCGAACTGGGGCGACCGAGAGGCGTGACTGCCGAATCAGCTCCATGTTGGCCAGTTTCGGGTTTGCCTTTATCGCCTTCAGCGTGACCGGACTTGAGAGCTTTCGAAGTGGCTTGACCTTTACTGCGACAAAGCGTGCATTTTCATCAGTCGGGTCAATGAAATGCTCGTGGCTTACAGTCATGATTGCCACGACCTCCAGCCCGATATTGCTGTGATAGAAAAATGCCTGGTCACCCACTTTCATGGTGCGCAAATTTATGGCGGCACTATGATTGCGCACGCCATCCCAAGTGCCTTCGCCTTCGGCGACCAGGTCATCATAGCTGTAGACGTCAGGTTCCGACTTCATCAGCCAATAGTTTTTCGCCATCATATTTGCTCCTGTTTGATCCAAGTCAATTTCGCTGGCCACGCCCTAGGTCAAGGGCTATTTGCATGGATATGACATTGATGCCTGTTATTTCGCTTGCCCAAGCCGACGCCGATGCACTCGGTCACGAGCTGGGTGGTTCGTTCAAGACCTATGGTTTCGCCACGGTCGTTGATCATGGTCTGGATCCAGCCCTGGTGGCCAGGGCATGGGCGCTGACCAAGGAGCTCTTTGACCAACCTGAACCGGTCAAGCGCGAGGGTTTTGATCCCAATATTGCAGGGCAGCGCGGCTACACGCCATTCAAGACTGAAATTGCCAAGGGCGCAGACCACCATGACCTGAAAGAATTCTGGCACGTCGGACGGACTGTTGATCCCTCCAGCCCGCTTGCCGGGTCGATGCTTCCCAATATCTGGCCCAATATTCCATCGTTCAGGGAGACCTTTGAAGAGCTGTTCAGCGAGATGGACCGGGTAGGCGCACGGATATTATCGTCGATCGCCCGCTATCTGGACATGCCGGCCGACTGGTTCGAGCCGGCAATCAAGGACGGAAACTCGATCCTTCGTTTGCTGCATTACCCGCCAATCGCGGGCGATGCCGAGGGTTGTATACGGGCAGGGGCGCACGAGGACATCAACCTGATCACGCTTCTTCTTGGTGCGGAAGAGGCAGGTCTGCAGATTTTGAGGCCTGACGGCAGCTGGATGGATGTTTCGCCGCCCGAGGGAGGACTTGCGGTCAACGTCGGGGACATGCTGCAGCGACTGACGAATCATGTGTTGCCATCAACGACACACCGGGTCGTGAACCCGTCGGGGGAGCGTTCGAGATTCAGTCGTTACTCGATGCCGTATTTCCTGCACCTGCGATCGGACTTTCTCATAAAGACGCTCCCGCAATGCGTGAGCGATGCCCATCCCGATCGCTATCCTGAACCCATATTGGCAGATGACTATTTGCGCGAACGGCTGATCGAGATTGGCCTTCTCAAGGTGTAACCGCTTCGGGAGGCTTGCGCTTGATAACAAGGTGGACGACCTCCATGAAGGTCGGGCGAGCACCGAACCACAGCATCGCTGTATAGGCAGCGCCACCGACAGTCGCGAGTATCAGGAGATGGATGAACGCAGAAAGGTCAGGCCAGTGCCGCGCAAGGAGCAAGCGGTCGACCCCCCATACCAGCGCCGCCATCAATGCAGCCGCGCTCAGGCCGGGCAGTACGGCTGCTAGAAGCCCTGTCACGGAAAAGCCGACAGGCACTCGGGCCTGGTAGACAGTGAACGCGAGCAGGACGGGGAAGGTGGCAAGCCAGCCCCATGCGAGACCCATTACCCCATATTGTACTGCGAACAGGTAGGTAACTGGCATAAGCACTGCGCCGAACATCGAATTAAGCACGACCTTCTTCGGCATCCCGAGCGCGTTGAGCGCAGGGGTAAACAAGATCTGCAAGGTCATCCACGGCATTGCAAGCGCCAGAATCGCGACCAGTGGCGCTGCGTCAGCCCATTTGGGACCCATCATGACATCGACAAGAGGCTGCGCAGTCACGGCCATTCCAAGATAAAGCGGGCACGAAATGAGCATTATGAGCCGCACTGCCTTGAGGAATCCGGCCGAGAGGGCTTTGCGGTCATTTTGCAAGCGCGCATAAGCCGGGAAAGCCACTTCGTTTAAGGGCGGAACGAACTTGGCTGCAAAAATCTGGGTGAGGAACAGGGCTTCTGCGTAAAGACCGAGATCATGATTGTCGAAAGCGCGCCCGGCGATGAATATGTCGCTCTGGCTTTGAATGATCCAGAATCCATGGCTCATCAAGAGGATCGTTCCGAAGCTGAAGATGTGGCCGGCGCCTTTGAAATCGAAACTTGGGCGCACCCAGAACCGAGTGACGATCATCAATGCGATAGCGCGCGTCCAGAATATGGCGATCGGCGCAAAGACCAGCGTCCACACGCCGTAATCCTCCAATGCCATCCAAAGCGATACTGCAGCACCGACAAAGGCTGAGGTCAGATTGACGATTGCAGGCTTCTTGAAATCCAGGTTGCGGGTCAACATCGCTTCGGGGAGTATGAGAAAGGGCGTCGATAGATAGATGAGTGATTGCCATCTGAGCATATCGGCGATGACCGGCTCCTTGTAATAAGCCGCAGCGAGGGGCGCGACGGCGAACAGCTGGACCGCTGCCAGCATGCTATTCAGGAGAATCAGCATGCCAAATGCCTGCCGAATCCGAATCGGCTCGACCTTTTCCGACTGGATGAGCGCTGAAACGAAGCCGTAGCCATTCAGGAAGTTGAGAAACACGAGAACAACGGAGGTCATGGCGAACAAGCCATAATCGCTTGGCTCGAGGATGCGGATAACCGCCAGAGTAGCGCCCCAGCTAATGATCTGGGAGAGTATTTGTGTGCCAGAACGCCAGAAAACCGCGGATTTTACGCGGCTACCGAAGTCATCCGGGGTAGCATCATCATTGAGAGCAGTCATGTCCATGGGGCTTACATATAGGATTAAAAGCTTACCAAACCCTCGCGGTGCGGGCCTTGTGCATTTTTTTTGTAATAAAATTGCAAATGGCTGTTGACCGAATCTCAAAGTCGCTTTAGAGGCCCTCTCACCGGACGGGAAGCAAGCGTTTCTGCGGTCTGGTCGCCAACATAGCAGGACACTCTCTCCTCCGGTAGGAATATCGGGGAACCTTGAGTGTCCGGTTTTTTGTCTGGTCGGCTCTTTGACATTGTGATGATAAGATGAAGGGACATGTGGGCAGCGGCGCCAGGTCCGGGGGTTTTTAGGCCCCGGGTGCTTGGTTAAAAATTAGCTGTTCGCACATATGTCCTACAC
>JBATDO010000047.1:0-14032 GCA_049663505.1 Sphingorhabdus sp. | reverse complement strand
CGGCAGAACAATGCGAGCGCACCGCGCTTCCGACAATTGCGCCTCTTTCCGGACTGGAGGCCCTGCTCAGGAACTGGCCGGTGGACCGGATACTCTATTTCTGTGACGAACGGGGCGGCGCGCCTTTTGGCGAAGCGTTACTGAAAGGTCCTGCTGCAATTCTCATCGGGCCCGAGGGTGGCTTTACAGATCAGGAGAATGCAGCGATCAGGTCGCATCCAGCAGCGGTTGCAGTCAGCCTGGGCCCAAGGATCCTGCGCGCCGATACGGCGGCCGTAGCAGCGTTGTCAGTATGGATGGCAGCCATGGGCGACTGGCAGACCAAAGCCTGAGTGTCAGTCCAGGCGCCCGACAAAGGAAATTGAAAAGCTTGAAGGCCCAGCGATAGTGGCCGGTGCCATGGTGCCTGTAGGCGCGTAGCGAATGGCACGGATAGCGCTATTGTAACCACTCCCCAGAGGAGCAGTATAAGGTCCAGAGGTCGTGTTCGAATAGCTTACCATCGTCGCCTGGTTGAAAGTGTTGAGTCCGCTTGACGGGGTGCCGTTGGTAAAGGTGAAGGGTGTCGAGGCATCAAGCGTGAAGTTGGGGGGAAAAGCATCCTGGATGACGATGCTGTTCCCGTCGACTGACAGGTTGCCCGTATTCTGGACAGTGATCGTATAGCGGACAATTGCTCCCGGTATCGACTTGGGATTGGCAAGACTGACCCCGTCGGCGAGCACGGTGGACGTCTTGGTCACGACAAGTGTCGCATTTCCAGCGAGCCTGGTATTGGTAATGGTACAGGTTATGACATCGCCGAGCACCGGTGTAATCGAACCTGGCACGGTTGCAGGAAAGCCAGACGAAACGCCATTGGTGCCGTTGGTGCAGCCAAGCACCTGCGTATATTGCGTGAGGCTGCCTGGGCCCGCCATGATTTCGTCGAGCGTATAAGTGGTCGCTGGGATCAACTGGACGAACCCTGTGTCTCCGCCGGTCACGGTGCTGCCGGTGCCTGCAGTGGTTGCGGACGCGACGACGGTGGTGCCCTGGTTGATCCTGAGCGTGAACTGGTCAGTGGAAAAGCGCCGGTTGCTGCCCATCACCTTGCGCAACCGGATATGTGGATAGGCCGCATTGGTGAACGTGCACTGCACGGCATCGCCAAATTGCAGCGCGCCGAAATTGTACGAGGTTGTGGCAACATTATTGGGTAATGGCGTTGAACTGCTGGTGCTGTTGGTGCACGTGAGGCGGCTGCTATATTGCGAAAGCAGGCTTACGCTTCCCCCTGCCATTGTTTCTGTGAGCGTCAGGTTGAGACCCGAGGCAAGCGATATGGCGGCAGCGGCAAATGGTCCATTTCCTGTGCCCGTGGTAGTACCCGTTGCAAGCGTCGCACCCGAGGTTGTCGCGGTAACACGGAACTGGAACTGGTCGGCAGCATTGATCCTCGCGCCGATGATCTGCTTCCTGAGCTTGATCGAGGCAAATCGAACAGCAAACATCGCGCCCTGCAAGCCACCTGCAGTCATGTTGGTGGTAACGGTGGTCGGGCTGTTCGAGCCGACTATATAGCCTCCGACGGTCCCTGGCACACCGGTCTCGGTGAATGTCGATGTGCCTGTTCCCGAGATCGTGGGATATGTGCTTCCGGTAATCGGGTTGACCTGGTCGAGTATGGTCCACCCGCCGCCATTGGTCACGAACTGGAGATTCTCGCTGTCATTGGTTGACTCGGCATCGGCTGCAACAAAGGCATAAGCCGTAACCGCGGGCGATCCCGGTGGTGGAGTGATCGTTATCGCGGAAAAGGTAATCGACTTGGCGCCGGCTGCAGTCGTGTACAGGACTGGCCTTCCTGGAATCCCCAGAAATGCCGTGTTGCCGACGGCAGCGCCAGACCAGGAGGGCGCGACTATGGAGCTGAACGCCGACGTACCAGACGGCGTGACCTTGACATTCATCGACAGAATTGATCCGTCAGAGAGCGTGAACGACATGTTCTGTCCCGCGCCTGAACGCGCAGTTGCGTCATTGTAGGATGAGAAATTGAGCCAGCAATAGGTTTCCCAGCCGCTGGGTGCTGTGCCTTGTGTCGCGGCCGGTGCACAGCTTTGCGCAAATGCCGGAGTTGCCGCCATGCCAATGAGCATGACGAGTGCATAGACGAGCCGCAGCACGAGCTTGTTAAGTCCAAACATCCACAAATTCTGGTCCCACGGGCAACCGTGCCCGAGCCGCACGATAAGACAACAATGTTAACGAGTAGTAATTAGGTTAACCGGACCGAGTGGATTGCAATGAATTTACAACTTAAACCTGCGCAATGCGTGCCGTATTTATTCTTAACTTAACCCTTCGCACCTAGGCATTTTTTGCGATGACTACCAAGCAGGTGAACATGTGAACCAGGCATTGAGCCTGGCCAAAAGCGCATTCGTCATGCGTATGACCGCGATTCTCGCTATTCTGTTTGCCTGCCTGCTGCCTTCGTTCGCCTCGGCCCAGACAGTTAACCAATATACCGACACTACAAGTGCTGCGATCAACAACATGACGACTTGCACGGCACCGATCGTGCGCAATTTTACAGTGGGGACGAGCTATATCGTCGCCGACGTCGACATTGGCCTCTTCATGGCCCATGCATGGCGCGGTGATATCCGGGTTACACTGCAATCGCCTGCGGGCACGCGCGTACAGGTCATCGCCGGCAACACCAACAACGCAGCAGACAATCTCAATGTCAGCCTGAGCGACGAGAATATCGGACTGGTAGGCGGCACGGGGCATAGTTCCAATGACCAGCTGACACCTGCTCCGCCGCCCTATCAGCACGCGTTTTTGCCGAACAGCGCACTCGGCGCATTTGACGGAGAAAATGCCAACGGAACATGGCGCCTTGAGGTTTGCGACACATTCCCGAGCGCAGACAATGGCACATATACCCGCTCCGACCTCTACATCACGCAACCGCCTGCAAGCTATGCGGATCTCTCGCTCACCAAGACCGTGAACAATACCAACCCGGTCAGCGGCGGCGCGATAAGCTATACGCTGCAGGTTACAAATGCTTCTGCGTCGCCGACGAGCGCAACCGGGGTGACCGTTACAGATATCCTCCCACTGGGTGTCAACTTTACCAGTTCATCGGGATTTGGCAGCTACAACAGTGTGACCGGAATATGGACCGTGGGCAGCGTTCCACCGGGCACGACCCGCACGCTCACAATCGATGTCACGGTTACAGCGGGCTCCGGAACGATCATACAGAATGACGCAGAAATATCCGCGTCATCCGTTTTTGACAGCGACTCTGTTCCCAATAATGGATCCATATTCGAAGACGACGATGCTTCTGTGCAATTCACTGTTGCCGGCACTCGCATCCCTGGAATTGCGCCAACACTTGTTTGCCCAGTCGGCACCACTTTGCTTGACTGGAACGCGCAAAGCTGGACGATTGGCAGTTCGTCTGCAACGGCGAACGTCGCAAACATCGGGGCGATCGCCTTCAACGTGACGACGCAAGGAACGTTCAGCGTGCCCCTGCAGTTGAATGCGACAATCACCGGGGGACTGAGTGGTCAAAATTCGCTCTATCAGAATGTCGAGTACACGACGCGGAGCCAGACAACCACCACGACCGTCACACTGCCCACGGCCGTTCCGGGCACCCAGTTTACCATTTTCGATGTTGACTACGCCGCCAATGACTTTGCCGACAAGATGACCGTCACGGGCAGTTTCAACGGCTCGCCGGTCATGCCGACCATGACCAGTGGGGCTACCAACTACGCGATGAGCAACGTTTCCATTGGTGACCAGACTGCAAGCGATACGACCAATGCAGGCAATGTGGTCGTCACCTTCGATTCACCAATAGACAGCATTATCATCATCTACGGCAACCACACGACGGCACCTGCCGATCCCGACGGACAGGCAATTGCCATCAACGACTTCACTTTCTGCAACCCACAAGCCAATTTGAGCGTCACCAAGCTGAGCAACGTCGTAAGCGATGGAGTGAGTGCCACCAATCCCAAGGCCCTGCCCGGTGCTCTTGTTCGCTATTGCATATTGGTTGCCAATGCCGGAAGTGCCACTGCGGCAAATGTCGCGATCGTCGACGCTATTCCGGTCGACGTCACTTATGTGCCGGGCAGCCTGTTGTCGGGAGCCAGCTGTGCTGCCGCTGGAGCAGCAGAGGATGACGACGACATCGGTCCAGATGAAGTCGATCCATATGGAGTTGCCGTAACAGGAAGCAACCTTACGGGAAGTGCTGCCTTGCTTGGCCCAAGTCAGTCCTTTGCAGTTGTATTCAACGCGACGATCAACTGATCGGCGTTGATGTGTCAAAGAACTGCAACAACCATTGGGAAGTGTGCAGGCATGCGCGCATTTGCCCGGCATTGCGCAAACCTGCGCAGGCGATGTATTGAAAATGCTGGCAATCACGCGGCTACATTTCTAAACCGCGCCAATGAGCACAAAAACAGTTTCGAATCGCAACGATCCTGTGATCGAAACACGCGATCAGTTGATCGCGGCGATCGCCAAGGGTGAAAAACCGAAGGATCGGTGGCGTATTGGCACCGAACACGAAAAATTCGTCTATTGTACTGGCGATCACCACGCTCCTTCCTACGATGAACCCGGCGGTATCCGCGACCTGCTCATGGCCCTCACCGAGTTCGGTTGGGAACCAGTCATGGAAAATGGCAAGGTAATCGCGATGAGCGGGGCCGACGGTACTGTCAGTCTCGAACCCGCAGGCCAACTGGAATTGTCAGGCGCACCACTTGAGAATTTGCATCAGACATGTGCCGAGACAGGCCGCCACCTGAAACAGGGAAAGGCGATTGGCGCAAAGACCGGCAAGGGATTTTTAGGATTGGGCCTTTGGCCGGACAAGACAAGGACCGAGCTGCCTGTGATGCCCAAGGGGCGATACGCAATCATGCTGCGTCACATGCCGCGCGTCGGCAGCATGGGCCTCGACATGATGCTGCGTACCTGCACCATCCAGGTAAATCTCGATTATTCGAGCGAAGCCGACATGGCACACAAGTTCCGCACCAGCCTGGCGCTGCAGCCACTCGCCACTGCCCTGTTTGCCAATTCGCCGTTCCTTGAGGGCAAACCAAATGGCTATCTTTCCTATCGCAGCCACATCTGGTCGGACACTGATCCGCATCGGACCGGGATGCTCCCATTCGTGTTCGACGATGATTTCGGCTATGAGCGTTATGTCGACTACATGCTCGATGTGCCCATGTATTTTGTTTACCGCGAAGGCAAATATATCGATGCTGCTGGGCTGAGCTTTCGGGATTTCCTGGATGGAAAGCTCTCGGTATTGCCCGGCGAGAAACCGACAGTTGCCGATTGGGAAGACCATATGTCCACGGCATTTCCCGAGGTCAGGCTTAAGTCCTTTCTCGAAATGCGCGGCGCTGATGGTGGCCCATGGAATCGCATCTGTGCGCTGCCGGCTTTCTGGGTTGGCCTGCTCTATGACCAGGGCGCGCTCGATGCGGCATGGGACGAGGTCAAGCACTGGACCATGGAGGAACGAGAAGCGTTACGTACGGCCGTTCCTGCCGAGGCGTTGTCAGCGAAAATCCCGGGTGGCGGTACGTTGCTGGAACTGGCAGGCCGGATCCTTGACATTTCCTCGGGCGGTCTTGCTGCGCGCAACCAGCTTAACAGCAGCGGCGACAACGAAACGGGATATCTCGATCCACTGCGCGAGATCGTAGCCTCGGGCAAGACGATGGCCGAGCAGATGCTCGACAAATATAATGGCGAATGGAACGGCGACATTAACCGCGTTTATGACGAGATGAGCTTCTAGAACAGGTACTTGGATGGCGGAGCCGTTCCGCCACAGTTGCGACATATGCGCGTTTGCTCATAATGCGCACGTGACGCTGGCCTATCTGGAAATCCATGCATTGGTGGCAAAAAAGAACTGCCGCCTGCAAAGTTCCTTTGCCCAACGATCGCATCTACGCCTTCACTGACTGGACTTGTCGTTCAAAGGACGATTTCTTCCTTCACATTTCAGCAGAAATCCATGATGACCAGGTGGTGGGAGTGAGCATGAGAGTTGGTTATCACACTCACAAACATGACATAACTGCTCGTGTTCCCATTATGAGATATGACAAGTGTCTGGTTGGAGGGATCGATTTCAACAACCCGGTGGGCCTCGTCAACGAGGCCGCAAATTTTTGGGCACCAGGGAAGCGTTAAGTTCCAAGTCAGGTGAAATGGCATAAGAAAAAGGCGAGTTTGCGAATGCAGACTTGCCCCTTTCGTATATCGGCGTTATGGGCGCTTCTCTTCGCGGTAACGTGAAAGTGAAGGAGTTTAGCTCAGTTGGTAGAGCATCGGTCTCCAAAACCGAGGGTCGTGGGTTCGAGTCCCCCAACTCCTGCCACGTTACTTTTTAATAGAAGTCCGTGGCCTCCCGCAAACGCCTGTTGCACAATAACTTAATTCGTTTTTGACGCGCTTTCTTTCCCTAGATGCCCACGAGGGATCATCGATATTTTTTTCCAAATGCTGAAAATCGCGGCATCAAAAAAATCATGTCGGTACCGTCAAAATGCTCATCACAAGCATTCTTCCGCAAGGCGCATCCCCGCAACCAAGACATTAAGCGGTTCGATTCTCGGGACCGTGAGGCTGTTGAATCGCGAAGGAATAGTCCTTACCTGGAACCACTGCACGAGTTCCGGATTTACCAAAATATCTCTTTATGGATGCTCAATGTGCATTGCGGTGCACGATCTTGTGATGGATCCATACAATAGCTGCCCCCAAAATGAGGCCGAACACGCCGCATAACGCGGCATCTGCTATCCAGCCGAGCGCGCCCTCGGTAAGCCCGACATATTCTGCAGGATGGATATGGAGCCCGTGCAATATGATTTGGCCGCCAACCCAAAGCATCGCAGCCGTGCCAACGCTCGACAGGAGAGCCAGCAACTTTGGCATGCCTCGCACCAGCGCACGCCCAACTGCCCGTGAACCGCCATTTTCTCGCTGTGCCATGTGAAGACCGATATCGTCCATTTTCACGATCAGCCCAACTACACCGTAAACCGCGATCGTGATTGCGATCGCCACGAAGACAAGACTTCCAGCCTGCATCCAGATATTTTGTTCAGACACTTCGTTGAGCGCGATGGCCATGATCTCGGCCGAGAGAATGAAGTCGGTTCGGATGGCGCCGCTCACCATGTTCACCTCATGCTCAGCACTCGTCAGTTGTGCCACTTCTTCGACGAGGCTCTCGTCTTCGCCATCTGTCGCATCAGCGAATTTTTCCAGGACTTTTTCGGCGCCTTCAAAACACAGATAGGCGCCCCCCAACATCAATATCGGCGTAATCGCCCAGGGCAGAAACGCACTGAGCAGCAACGCGGCTGGCAAAATGAACACGAGCTTGTTCTTGAACGACCCTTGCGCGATCCGCCAAATGATCGGCAGTTCGCGGTCGGGCGTGAAACCGGTCACATATTGCGGCGTCACCGCGGTATCGTCTATCACGACGCCTGCGGCCTTGGATCCAGCTTTACCAGCAGCCAAAGCCACATCATCAACCGAGGCGGCTGCAACTTTTGCAATGGTTGCAATATCGTCGAGAAGGGCGGCGAGACCGGATGGCATGGAAATTTCCTTGAAAAATTGGACAAATGCGAAATAGCCGACCCTCATCTGCGGTCAAGTCGAAGTGCAGGATCGCAGCAGATGAGCTACTGGAACTTGCGGGTGAACGACACCAGATCGCAATCAGGGTCGCCCACGCCCGTGATCAGGCCACGCAACATCTGGCCGGCCATCATCGAAAACGTGATGCCATTGCCTCCGTAACCCATTGCCGCATAGCAATTGGGCATGCGCGGCACCGGGCCGATCGACGGCGTACCATGGCGCGAATCGCCAAAGCTTCCGCTCCAGGCGAATGCGGGCGTAGGATCGATCATTGGCAGCAAGGTGCCAAGCTTTTTGGTGAGTGCAAGCGTCTTGGCATCATTCAGCGCATCACGTTCATCTGCATCGGAAATCTCGGCATCTTCGCCGCCACATATGACATGTCCCTCAGGCGTCGTGCGGATATATAAATAGGGATCCGCGGCCTCCCAGATGATGCATCCCGTGTTCCATATCCGGCTCGGCTGTGGCGCGGTGGCCATGACCCATGTCGAAATAATCTTGTTGCCCCGTTTGGGGACGCCCTTTGGCATTTCATAACCCGTTGCAAATACGAGGCTGTTGCACCTGATTTCGATGCCGCTCGTGGTCGTGGCCGTCACGCCACTGCGTGCTGGATGGACGTCACGCACCTCGACGGGTGCGTATAATCGAGCACCCTTTGCAATCGCGCTATTGAGATAGCCTGCGGCAAGGAGCCGCGGATCAGCCATGTAGTTGTCGCGTCCCACGATCGCTGCACGCGCCTTGATGCCATATTGATCAAGAACTGCTGCCGGCTTCAGGAAACTGACCTCAAAGCCTGCACGCCTGCGTGCCTGTGCCTCGCACTCAAGGCCACTGGCATCAAGGACATTTCCAGACAGGTAAAGTGAATCGCGGGTTGCCTGGCCGGCATCGATACCAAGTGCACGCGTTCGCTCGCGCAGCGCATCTACAGCGAGACGCGAGCGGCGCCACAGCCGCTCTGCCCGTTCGGTACCGATCCGCTTGGCAAGGACTGACAAGGGCGTATCGATTTCATATTGGAGCAAGGCGGTCGATGCAGGTGTCGACCCTTGCACCGCTCCGCGCCGGTCCACAATGGCGACTTTCAAGCCGGCATCGGCAAGCGTTTCGGCTATTATCGCACCCGATATTCCCGCCCCGATGACCAGCACGTCGCACATTGTGGTGCGGCTCAGTGCCGTCACCTTGATGGTTGGAAGGCGGGTGTCCAGCCAGACCGGGCGCCCGGTTCGTAAATCGCGCTTTGAGGTCAAAGGCATTGCACAACATCCACCCTTTCTGCGTGGGCAACGCGACAAGGCATTAAATGGTTCCATCGGGTGCGAGGATTGCGCCAAACCCCCTTGCCATCGGCCGACTCGCTCGCTAAAGCCCTAGTCTTTCCGAAATCGGTTACTATATCGCTCTCGACCTGCCGGTCGGAGCGCTGGCGGCTACCTCTCGGAAACAGGTTTAGGAAGTTGAAACATGGCAAAGACAAGCCCCGGTGAATTCATCCGCCAAGTGCGGACCGAAATTGGTAAGGTCGTATGGCCGACCCGAAAAGAAACCGTGCAGACTGCAATCATGGTGCTGATCATGACGGTGATACTGGCCATCTTCTTCCTGGGTGTCGACGCGGTATTCGCCGCAATTGTGAAGGGGCTGCTCGCACTCGCCAACTAAGGCGCGGACGGGCATGATCAAGAGAATAGAAGAAACATGGCACGCTGGTATATCATTCACGCTTATTCGGGCTTCGAAAACAAGGTCCGCGACCAGATCATTTCCGAGGCCGAACGGCTCGGCCTGTCAGCGCTCGTGGAAGCTGTCGAAGTGCCAACCGAACAAGTCACAGAGGTACGTCGTGGCAAGAAGGTCAAGGCCGAGCGCAAGTTCTTTCCCGGCTATGTTCTTGCAAAGCTGACCATGACTGACGATGTCTACCACGTCGTCAAGAATACGCCCAAGGTCACGGGTTTCCTCGGCTCCATGGGCAAGCCGCAGGCAATCTCGGAAACCGAGGCTGCCCGTATCCTCAACACCAAGCAGGAACTCGAATCCGCACCCAAGAAGCGCGTGTCGGTCGATTACGAAATCGGCGACCAGGTCAAGGTACTTGGCGGACCATTTGCGAGCTTCAACGGTATTGTTGAAGAACTCGACTTCGACAAGAACCGCGTCAAGGTATCGGTCTCGATCTTCGGACGTGCGACACCTGTGGAACTGGACTTCGAAGAAGTCGAACTGATGAAATAATGGCCTTAGCGGACCATTGTTTCTCGAAATCTTCACCGGGTGCCGACCATGTCCGCTAGGTTGAGCGACGAGCAGTTGGCAGCGCGCATCTCCCAGGTGCGGGCAATCGAAGCTTCTGTGCCATCTGACAAAGTGGTCCGCGGCCTTTTGCGTCTGTTCGAGCTCGAGCCAGACGCCGAGCCCGATGAATTCACCTTCCCTGCCTCCACACATAGCTCGCGCGAGCGCATTTTTGGCGGACAGATCATAGCGCAAGCGATGATTGCTGCATCGCGAACCGTGGATGCCGAAAAGCAGGTGCATTCGCTTCATGCCTATTTCCTGCGTGGCGGAAGCGAGACCTTGCCTTTGCATTTTCGTGTCCACCGCGACTTTGATGGGCGTGCTTTTTCCAACCGCCGCGTCGTGGTCCGACAGGAAGGCAAGGTTATTTTCAATCTAACTGCGTCTTTCCAGAAGCCTGAAGGCGGCGTTGCGCACCAGGTGGAGATGCCAGATCTCCTGCCGCCCGAAAAATGTTGGGATCACTGGGAAATGATCGCGCACAATCCAGAGATACCAGATGCGATGCTGGAGCAAATGATGCAGCCTCGCCCGTTCGAATTGCGCAGTTTCCGGCCGCCTCCCGAGGCAAAGGCAACCAATCACTATCAATGGTTTCGTTTGCGCGAACCGTTCAAGGGGGATCAACTGCACCACCGGGCGTTATTGTCCTTTGCGTCGGACATGGGACTGCTGTCGTCGGCGATGCTTCCACATGGTCTCAACTGGGTGACACCTGGCCTGTTTTCGACCAGCCTTGATCATGCCATGTGGTTTCATAACGATGTGCAGGTCGACGAATGGTTCGTTTATGTGATGGACAGCGACTGGACTGGCGGTGGGCGCGGCATCAATCATGGCTGGATTTATCGACAAGACGGCACATTGGTCGCATCTGTAGTGCAAGAAGGATTGATTCGGCTGACGCCTCCTGCCTGACGGCCGGACACGCCAGCAGGGCGATATTGGGCAGCAACGCAAGTTAATCGACAAGGCACATGCCTGTGCACCCGGTTCGCATTCAACTCGGCACCTGCCATGGGCCATGAAAGCATGACCTCCTCAAGCGATCCAAAATGGCCACCGAAAAGCTTGCATTGGCGCCGCACTAGCGCTATTGGCCCCGCTTCCCGGCAGCTCGCTGTCGAGATCCCGCGTGGGAGGATATCGCAAGATATCTGTTTGACCACTTAATTTGAAGTCCCAGGGCAAGTGCTACATGCGCGTCGTCCCGGGACCGATAGAATGAAAGGAGGCCTCTCATGGCCAAGAAAATTGACGGCTATATCGGCCTGCAAGTACCAGCAGGCTCAGCCACCCCATCCCCGCCAATTGGCCCTGCTTTGGGCCAGCGCGGCGTAAACATCATGGAATTTTGCAAGGCCTTCAATGCAGCGACAGCTGACATGGAAAAGGGCACGCCCATTCCAACCAAGATCACTGTCTTTGCCGACAAGAGCTTCACCTTTGCGACCAAGTCGCCGCCTGCGACCTTCCTTATCAAGAAGGTTCTTGGTCTGAAGTCGGGTTCGAAGGAACCTGGCAAGATCAGTGCTGGCAAGATCACCCGCAAGCAACTCGAAGAAGTCGCGACCATCAAGATGGCCGACCTCAACGCGAACGATATGGACGCGGCAGTGAAAATCATCGCAGGCTCGGCTACCGCCATGGGCCTCGAAGTAGTGGAGGGCTGAACCAATGGCCAAGCTGACCAAGAAAGCAAAATCATTGAGCGGTCTCGACCGTGACAAGATGTACGGCGTCGATGAAGCGCTCAAGACCATCAAGGAACTGGCGACTGCCAAGTTCGACGAAACGATCGAAGTCGCGTTGAACCTGGGCGTTGACCCTCGTCATGCCGACCAGATGGTTCGCGGCATGGTTTCTCTTCCTGCCGGTACCGGCAAGGAAATGAAGGTTGCTGTGTTTGCACGCGGCGACAAGGCTGACGCAGCAACTGCTGCTGGAGCCGACAAGGTCGGCGCTGAAGACCTGATGGACGATATGCTCGCCGGCAATCTCGATTATGACCGCGTGATCGCAACGCCGGACATGATGGGTATCGTTGGCCGCCTCGGCAAGACACTGGGTCCAAAAGGCCTGATGCCAAATCCGAAGCTTGGAACTGTAACGATGGACGTCGCTGAGGCCGTCAAGGCTGCGAAAGCCGGCCAAGTCGAGTTTCGCGTTGAAAAGCAAGGCATCATCCACAGCGGCATCGGCAAGAAGAGCTTTTCGGACGCCGATCTGCGCAAGAATTTCGATGCGCTGGTCGACGCGATCATCAAGTCGAAGCCAAGTGGGTCGAAGGGCAAATATGTGCGCAAGGTCGCGATCAGCTCGTCGATGGGCCCTGGCCTCAAGGTTGACCTGGCCGACGTTGCCGGCGCCTGAGCCTGTCGCGCAATGCGCGGCGATGAACTAGACAATGGGCCGGGGGCGAAAGCTACCCGGCCTTTTTGTTGGCCCGGCATCCCGGTTTTCCGTACCCAACGTCAAAAGCCCATGTCCTGACAACATGGCCGGGCATTTCGTAATTGGGCAGGGATGTAATCTTGCCCCGTCTGGCGACCGGTTGAGGGAAGCTTGCTGCCATCCCCGTCTTGAAAACTGATGCGGGACGCAGTGGCGCGTTTCATTTGAGCGGCTTGCCAGAAGTGGCGCCGCTTCATAGATTGAACGCATGGTTCGACTGTTCATCCTGTTTTCACTGCTTATTTGTGCTCCTGCCCTTGCAGCAGGGACACGTCCCCCTCCCTTCAAACTTGGCCTCGAGGTTCTGCTCGACGATCATTTGGCAAGCTTGCGCGACAAGAATGTCGGCCTTGTAACCAACATGACAGGTGTCAACCAGGCTCTGCAAAGCAACATCGATCTCCTGCGCGCACAACCTGGCGTCCGGCTTGTCGCGTTGTTCGGTCCAGAGCACGGCGTACGCGGCGAAACCCAGGCAGGCGTGAACGTTGCATCCACTGTTGATGAAGCGACCGGTTTACCGGTTCACAGCCTGTATGGTGCAGCAAAAGGCCCGACTGCTGAAATGTTGAAAGGGGTCGACCTTTTGTTGTTCGACATTCAAGATGTTGGCGCGCGCTATTACACCTATCCATATACGCTGCTGGCCGTCATGCATGCAGCCGCGCGGGCCGGCATCCCCATCATTGTGCTTGACCGGCCCAATCCGCTTGGAGGGGTGCTTGTTGAAGGGCCTGTACTCGAGCGCCCGTTTGTTTCCTTTGTTGGCAAATTTGCAATGCCGGTCCGTCACGGTATGACCATGGGCGAAATGGCAAAGATGTTTGCAGCGGTTGAGCGGATCGACGTCCAGCTCACTGTTATCAAAATGCAGGGTTGGAAACGCGATGCCAATCCGTTCCGGGACGGACTGGCGTGGATTGCCCCTTCCCCCAATATGCCAACTCCAGAAACCGCGATGGTCTATCCTGGTACCGCTTTACTCGAGGGGACCAACATATCGGAGGGAAGAGGCACGACAAAGCCGTTCGAGATGATCGGCGCTCCCTTTATCAACGCGTCTCTCCTTTCTGCAAGATTGAATGCCCAGGCCCTGCCCGGCGTAATTTTTCGGCCGGCCTATTTCACGCCGAGTTTTTCAAAATATGCCGGAGAGGGATGCGCGGGCGTTCAGCTGCATGTCACTGATGCCCAGGCATTTCGCCCGTTCCGGACAGGAGTGACACTGGTCAAGATGTTGCACGATCTCTATCCGGCAAAATTTGCATTTCATGAAGGTACACCGGGTTTCTTCGATACCCTTGCAGGTACCGACGCCATCCGCCTTGGCATTCTTGAGGGTCAAAGCGTTGGCACAATCGAGGCCCATTGGCAGCAGTCACTCGATCGCTTCAGCAAAACAAGGGATCAATTCCTGCTCTATTGAACAGGTTTCGGTTGACCCGCCAGGCATGTGAGGAAGGCAACAAGGGTCCCGATGCACAATTGCCACGGGAAAGCCAATGTCTTCCAGCCGACGGGAAGGCCAAGGCTATCGACGACATAATGC
>JBATDO010000046.1:0-1524 GCA_049663505.1 Sphingorhabdus sp. | reverse complement strand
ATACTCGCCCACCCGACAGTCATGATCAACCACGGCGCCATGATTGATAATTGTGCCGATCCCCAATGTTGCTCCGGGGCCAACAATTGAACCAGCAGCAACAAAACATCCCATTCCGATCACCCCGTATCTTGAGATCGTACCAGACGGATGTACGACGCTGAATAAGTTTGCCGACCATTTCTTTAGCTCCTCACAAATTTGCTTGCGTGCCTCATTTGAACCAATGGCTACGTGGCAGCTGTGCCCCGCTAAGACTGTCAAATCGAGCGTCATAACTTCGAAGCGTCCTAGAAATGGACCGAACGTGTTTGCGGGTTTAGCGTCCAATATCCTCAAATTTGCGCTGCCACTTTGTAAAATTGAATCTACTACTACACGCGCATGACCGCCGGCACCAATAATGTAGCGTGGCTCAATATGCACAGCACTTATCCATCACATCTGAACCGATCGACACGGTGCGAAGCAAATTCGTTATTCTGTTAGCTGCGTTGCCATCACCATATGTGTTATGAGGTTCGAATCTATGGATCGCCAGAGCAGTGCCAATTGCTTTGGCAATAGCCAGTGGTTCAGCTGGAGCATCGATCACATTACCGTTTCGTTCTCTCAAATTTTGGCGATTGCCAATGTTCACTACCGGCGTGCCAAAGCTTGCGGCCTCGATGATGCCTGCACTGGAATTGCCGATCATTAAATCTGCAGCCGCCATCCAACTCACAAATTTATTTCGCGGAAAATGGGTTACCAATTTAACCTCTCCCGACTGGGATGCTTTATACAGAATTTCCCGAATATCATCACTGCCTGAATCGGCGTTGGGCATCAGAGCTACAATTTGGACGCCTTTAGCGCATAACTGCCTGATGATGGTGGTCGCATTCGCCGCTCCAGCAACTTGTTCCTGTAATACGGGATGAAATACCATCAACGCTATCGGCAATACCGGGTTCAAGTTCAGTTCTTCTGTCAATTGACTGCGAGACCAAGTGGCCAGAGCTTGAATGCCGTCAATTCCCGGTGCCCCGACAACATGAATATGTTCTGGATTCTCACCCATGCGGCTCAAGCGATTGTGTGCTTCTTTCGTTGCGACAAAATGAAAATGTGACAACTTTGAAATCGCATGCCGCACCGGTTCGTCAACGGTACCTGAACGTTCCCCCCCATGGATATGTGCTATCGGGATATTAAGGTGGATTGCAGCGATGGCTCCTGCCAACATTTCACCCCGATCTCCGAGCAAAAGTACGATATCTGGCCGATTGATTGACATAATCTCACTGAATGCGACGATCATCTCGCCGATTGCACGGGCCATAGATTTTCCCGAGCTCTCTCTCACATCTGTCGGCACCAACGCCGCAATCTCAAATTTGTCTTCTGCAATCTCATCGACCGTGTGGCCATATTTCGGGTCCAAGTGCATCCCTGTTACCAGAAGTTGGAGCTTGAGGTCAGGAGCTGCGGAAATTGTTGCCAAGGTGTGGCGCATCAGACCGTAGTCGGCGCGGGTACCAG
>JBATDO010000045.1:0-9354 GCA_049663505.1 Sphingorhabdus sp. | reverse complement strand
GCCTTGGCTTCGAGCCTTGCCCATAGTGATGGAAATTCGCCCTATCCGACCATCTATCACGACGAGCTCAATCACGACTTGCCTGACTATCCCGAAATGGGCGTCCCAGAAGACCAGATCATGATTCCCGAAGTCCTGAAGTCCAGGGGTTATCACAGTATCCATATTGGCAAATGGCATTTGGGAGAGGCAAAGGCCTTGCGACCTACTGGTCAGGGTTTTGATGAAAGCCTCGGCCTGCGCGCTGGTGGCGGCATGTTCATGGACGAGAATTCTCCTGAAGTCGTCAACGCCAAGTTGCCCTGGGATCCGATTGACCGGTTTTTGTGGGCCAATCTTCCCTATTCGGTCCATTGGGGAGATGGTGCGCGGTTTCGGCCCAAAGGCCATCTGACCGACTATTTTACCGAAAATGCGATATCGGCAATAGAGGCGAACAAGAACCGACCGTTCTTCATGTACCTTGCATATAACGCGCCTCATACGCCGTTGCAGGCGCTCAAGTCGGATTATGATGCGCTACCCCAGATAAAGGATCACACGCAGCGCGTATATGGCGCGATGATCCGCCAGCTTGACCGCCGGATTGGCGATGTAATGAAAAAGCTGAAGGACAGCGGGCTCGACGACAACACGCTGGTGATATTCACCAGTGATAACGGTGGGGCGTGGTACACTGGAATTACTGACCACAATTTGCCTTACCGCGGATACAAGGGAACGTTTTTCGAAGGTGGTATTCACGTACCGATGATGATGCGCTGGCCAGGCAGGATCAAGCCGGGAACTCAGCGTCCTGATGTCGCGCAGCACCTGGACCTCTTTGCCACCATCGTTTCTGCAGGCGGTGCACGAATGCCATCCGATCGCGTCATGGACAGTATCAACCTTCTTGATGCGGATGCGAAACGCGAGATAACGTTCTGGCGCTCTGGCGATTACCGAGCTGTTCGAGCCGGTGACTGGAAATTACAGGTGGCAAAACGTCCAAACAGAACGTGGCTTTTCAACCTGGCGACCGATCCAACCGAGCGGGTGAACCTCGCCCAATCCGAACCCGCGCGCGCCAAAGCGATGCGTCGCATGATCGAGGACCAGAATTCTGGCCTGCCACAGCCACTTTGGCCAGGGCTGATCGAGGCCCCGATCCGGATCGACGTGCCGTTGAACGCGACTTGGACCAAGGATCAGGAGTATGTTTACTGGTCGAACTGACCTGCGAACAATCCTTGTCATTGAAACGCGCGCGGGGCAGCCGCAGAACGGCGCCCGCTTTGGTCTCTTGTCCTTTTGGCACCTCCTTGCAGGATATCTGTCACCATGCAGATCCGGCGCCTTAGCCCAAGAGCCAGCGCGCTATGACAATAAACGGGTCCAACCCATGCAACCAAATGACTTGCCAGTTGTTTTGATTATGCAGACCCAAGAGTTGGAGAGAAAAAATGATCGTGGACAAGCAAGACGCAAGAGCTGGAAAGACCGGTATGGGCGTTCGCTACGTCCTGGGCATTTCGCTGGGACTTGCGATAGTGTGCATCGCTGCCATGCTTTTGGGCTATATCTCGATCACCCCATGAAGGGAGCACGACATGCAAAATGACCCCAAGATTCCTGCCCAGCCAATTGAAGAGCCTTATCGTACACCCGACGAATTCGTACCCGGCCAAGGCGACGTCATCTATCCCGGTGCGGTGCCAGACAACGATCCCTCGCCCGAACCAGACGACGAATAATCCCAATTTCGTTGCAGTGACGGCGCTGGCCAAGGCGCGGCACCTGCCCTTGCCTGGACGACCGCTTCAATCTGGACAAGAAACAGGCTCGAAATTGTCGTTCACGAGAATTGCATCCCAGTGCATTTTCTCGGTTCTTCCCAGCCACAGGCGGTTCGTTCCACAATCGAGGTTGAAGCGCGTGTTTCCCTGACATGCAGCCTGCATCATCAAAAGCCAGAAACAGGAAGCGCGGGGGCAATCTCATCGGATTGACTGGGGCGTCCCCTGGGGGTGGCCTTGCCAAAATGTAAACGCTTTTCCACAGGCGCGTTCACCAACGCGTTAAGCCGCATCCATATCGGCCCCGGGGTTGGCGCCACCTCACCTGAAAGGTGACCCGGGCCTCTAAAGCCAGGGCGCCTTTCAGCTAAGGTTTTCAGTTCCATTTCATGTCCGGGCGAAGCTATCCTCGAGGACGCGGGGGAGCTTCGCGGGCATGGTCGACATTTCATGCAGTTCCAGGGTTGAATGAAGGCGGGTCGCTTGCTGGAAAGGATGCATCGGACATGTCATCGACCGTTCCCCAATCATTACCTGGATCATCGCGCATTGAATCGGGGCCTGCATTCCTGGTTTGGTCGAAATTCTCGTGGTCCGTTTCGTCATCGGCAAAGGCGGCGGAAAAATCATTACGCCACTCCTCGGCCTTCGACATCCACTGGTTCCGGGTTGCATAGAGACCTGCGCCAACAGCGACGCCCACGCCTACTACCGACATCACTGTTGCCAACCAGCTGGGAATTTCTGGAAGCCGGCGCGTCGAAGCTGCGGTTTTTCGCTTGGCCTGCACGCCAACTGGCTTTTTGGAGGCACTTTTGGGACTCGATCCATTTCCAGTCTTGTTCCGGGGGGCTGTTGCTTTCGGGCTTTCCGGTGAATTTTTCTGTGTCGTAGCCGATACCATTTTGATCCTCGCTTTCTGGGCATTGGAACAACGAAATTGCTCCACCTTGCAAGAACGGGCATGAAGGTGGATGGTTCCGCATTTCACCAACGAAAAGCGTCGGCCTGGCCGATTGCAGGCGGTTAAACACTCAAGGATACCTTTGAAAATTGCGCAACTGCCGCCTGCTATCCTTACCAGTTTAAAGCGGGCTTAGGCCGGGCGCTCACGGCTTCATGCAACAGCTTCATAAAGGTGATGCAGATAATTCGGATTGAACATCGCCAGGTTCTTAAGGGCGGCGAGATCATGAACAGTAAGCGAACCTCGCTTGAGCGTAGCCATTCCGCATGCATTCAGCTCTTTGATTGTACGACTGACATGCGGTTGGGTCAGGCCCAAAGCATCGCCGATGTCGGATTGTGTAAGCGGAAACTGGCAGCGACCATCTTCCACCAAGCCAACCATTTTCAGCCGCAGAAAAAGTTCGCAGGTCAGATGGGCGACACTTTCGAGTGCGCTTCGCTGTCCCACGGTCACGAGCCATTCGCGTTGTATTGATGCAGTGAGCAAGGAATCCCACCATAATGCGCGCAATAACCGCGGATGATAGTCGCCAAGTTCTTCAAACTCGTTGGGCAGCAGCATCGCATATCGCATCGGGGTAAGGGCCGCGATACTATGATCCATTGCCTTGAGAATATAAACATGCAGGTCAGCAAGGTCGCCGGGTATGAAAAATGCCAATATTTGACGACGCCCATCTTCGAGCATCTTGTACCGACATGCCCAGCCTTCCACGACCAGGTTGACGGTTTGAGGGTCCTCGCCTTCGCTGATGATGTCCATTCCAGAAGCAATTGAACACACCCGACGCGATGCAAATTGATCAATTACGTCTTCGCTGTCTTTCGAGAGCGAGGCAAAAGCGTTCAACTTCCTGATCAGGAACTTGCCGGACATCCTGCCTCCCTTATCGACATGCATCGTGGAACCAACTCTCATGGTGCCGGTTTTACCATATCTGCAGCCCCAGGCCACGGGTACCGCAACTAACATCTTGAACGGCGCGTGCAACGGAAAAACCGATATGTCAGCAGAGCAAACAATCCAGGTCGTCGGCTATTGCGCAGCCGCCGCATCTGTCGCCAGTTTCTTCCCCCAGGCCTGGAAAGTCATCAAGACACGCGATGTAACGGGCCTGTCGATCCGCATGTACGCGCTTACTGCCGTCAGTTTCAGTTTGTGGCTAGGATATGGAATACTTCTTGGCAGCTGGACATTGATCGCGCCCAACGCGATCTGCTTGGCGGCAACGATGTTCATTCTCGTGATGGTGGTCCTGCCCACGCAAAAGAGGGGAGCGATCGCCGAGAAGCTCGATCCACGCAAGCCGGATTAGTCTCTCACCGGCAAGCGGAGCATGACACGCGTTCCGATGCCGATCTCGCTCGTCCTATGCAAATCCCCGCCAACCTGGACAGCGAAAGCGGCCATTAGCTCCATACCGATACCATTTTTCACGTCCTCGATCGTGTAACCAGTGCCGTTGTCGACGATCTCGACGACTAAATGGCCAACGTCGTGTTGGAAGCGCAATATGATCTCACCTTCGTCACTGTATCCAAAGCCGTGACGATAGGCGTTGGTGACAGCCTCCACGGCGAATAGGCCGAGGGGGACTGCATGGTCGATGTCGACCGCCTCCTCGATTGTCTCGCACCTCAGCATTATTGCGGGACGGTCAAGATGTGTTGCGCGTAACTGCTGGCATAATGCTTCCAACATCTCGCCGATCATTACATGACCGCGCTCGTTGCCTGACTCCTGTTCGTACAAGAGACGATGCATGAGCGCCAACGCCGAGATTCGCGTCCGGGTCTGCCCGAGCACTTCCTTCGCGGTAGGTTCATTAACCCGGCCGGCTTGCAGCGTGAGCAGGCTCGTGATGATTTGCAGGTTGTTCTTAACTCGGTGATGCACCTCGCGCGTCAATTCGGTCTGGGCAACGAGCGCCTGTTTCAATTCGCGGTTTCTCCGATCAATGACCTCGGCCATTGAATGCAGGTTGGCGCTCAATTCCACTACCTCATCGGGAGCCATTTCAAACCTGCTCCGGTCGCTCGAAAAATCTCCGTTGGCAAATCTGTTCGCGACCCGACCGAGGTCACGCAGCCAACGCACGACAAGACGGTCAGTGCCCAACGCGATAGCGACAGAAGCAAGCAATAACGATATGAGCGGCAACAAGATGCTCGAACGGATTTGCCACAAGGCTGCTGCCATGAGCGTGTCGCGAGGTTCGGCATAAACGACGGACAAGTCCGCACCGTATAATTTGGCTGTTGCATACATCCATGTTTCGCCATCTGCTGCTCGTGCCATTCGAATATCAGTTGTCGTGCCGGCCAACAGGGGCTTGAACGGCAGCGGCGTGTTCCCTTCGGCAACCAAAAGGCCTTGTGCCGTGACGATGGCAACGACGCCCGTCTTGGCTTCAACCGCACCTGATAGTGATCGTTTGAGATAGGCGATGTCGATACTGGCCCCCAAGGCGCCATCTTGTGATCCGTCAGCTGCGCGTATCGGTAACATCAAGGCCAGAATCTCGCGCTTGGAAACCATGCCCGTCACGGGTTTTGTTATGGTCAATCTATTGCTGGTGACCACTCCTTGCCACCATCGCTCCCGGGCAAGAGAAAGTCCCTGCTCTATGGGCAATACCGAGCAACGCACTGCCCCGCTCTGGTCAGACCTCGCAAAATTGACGATTGGTTTATAGTCGCGCAGTGCCGCCCCCAATGCACCGGCACATCCATCAGTCATGTCGATGACTTCGCGATTCCCGGCAAGCGTCATCAAGAGGTGCTGGGCGATCACGAAGGGCTCACGTTCATGCTCGGCCATGGCCTTTGCATTGGCGCTCAGTCGACTTGAGGCCAATTCACGCGTGTGTTTGAGCGTTGTCATGCCCTGGAAAAAGCTAACGACAACGATTGGCAACAAAGCAAACAATACAATCAGTATCAGGCCTTGGCGTAGGGTTCGAGGTCGAAAATGTAGCACTGTTTTGTGTCCCAACCCTTTTTACTGCCTTATCCGGCCATTTCGATTATTGCCTGCCGTACAGGCGATCGCCCATCGGAAATTTGACAAGGGGATGCCTGTCCGTTGATCAGCACAGTGAGTGCCGCGCGCCCTCGTGCGACCCTGCTCTTTATCGTCCCGATCGGGCACCCCGTAATTTGGGCGGCCTCTTCATAGCTTGCGCCCTCAGCCCCTATTAACAGCAATATCTCTCGTTGCTCGGGGGGTAGCTTCTGAAGCGCCTTTTCCAGGTCGGCCAAATGTATCGCATGCTGCTGGGGTTCAGCCTGCACCAAAATGCGCTCTGCGGCTTCCGGGTCCCAACTGACCATCCGGGAATTTTTCCGTATGCTCGAATAATATTGATTGCGCAGGATGGTAAACATCCACCCCTTGAAATTCGTGCCAGGCGTAAAGCTCTTGCGCGCTGCCAACGCCCGCATCATGGCGTCCTGTGCAAGATCATCGGCCATTGAGACGTTGCCGCATAGTCCCCTGGCAAACGCACGCAGCGAAGGAATGATTGCAACCATCTGCTCACGAAAGTCGTCGGGCGAAGCTGGCGTGTCATTCATATCGGCATTCGCTTCATTTTTTGAGCGCCCAGACGTCGTGCTTCGGTTGCATCGAGCAATTCGCGAAATTCAAGAGGGGTGAGCACGCTTCTGACATGATCGTGTGGGTGCCCAAGGGCTGCCAGGATCGGATCAGATGTCGTGCTCACGGCGCTGTTGGCAAGCTTGTGGGAAGAATCTCCTTCAAGCATTTGTGCAATGCAGCCCTGTGACGTCCGCCAAACTGCAGATCATGGGGGTGATCTGGGTGTCGATTGACGTGAGTTGGGGTAGCAATCGCCCGAACATGCAGGCTTGGAAAAATTGGTTCGCCATGGGTGCACAATTCTCCAGGCGAGTAAATGTTCCGGCCACACCAGCAATCTTTTATATTAGGTAACACAGCGCTGGGTGCGACGGCCGCTTTTTCGTGGCTCGGTAAAATGAAACAAGTTAGCGCAGCCATGTTCTAAAGCCGGCAACCGCCACAAGCATCGCCCAATGGATATTTGCCTTAGGGTTTTGCAAGTGACGGTGTTCAACCGGACGAGGCCGGACTTCGAAATTGCCCGGCTTGCCCGTTAGATTGCCTGTAGCCCGTTTTTCAGGTTGCGCATTTGGTCATGACCCTCGCGAACCGATCCGTAGCATTGGGTTACGAGTGTCCGTGTGTCCGCGCCCAGGTGCTCGTCCGACATGGCTGATTCAAATTTTTCCTTGATGTGATCTTCACCGCGTTCCACCTCTGCGATTATCGCCTTGTCGTCCTTTCCGGTAACGACATCACGCAGGTTCATGAATGCCCGGTGGGCACCTGCCAATATCGAGCCTTTGTCGGCAGGTTCTGCACCCAGCGCTTGCACGTGGTTTTGCAGCCGGTCTGCAACGTCCTGGCGCTCCGACGCGCGTTCGAAAAAAATCGATTTGAACTGGCCGCTGTCTGCATCTTCTGCAGCAGCGCGGTAGCCATCAATGCTGTCAATCGTTGTCTTGATGAGATCATTGACTGTTTCGATGTCGTGACTGTTGGAATTCACCGGTCTTCTCCAATTGGTGTGGGGCCAAGTCTAACGTGCATGTCCAGCAAAGGTTTCGGCCGCCTGCATTTTTGGAAGAAACTTATCGTCAGAACGGGTCGCTGTTGCGACAGGATCCCGGGTGCGTGATCAAACGTGGACATCGTCGATGCAGGTAACAATGGCCGCCAACCATGCTTCGGTTCTGCGAAAGTATCAAAATTCCCTCGGAATTTCCTTGCATTGATGATGGAGCAAGCTGGCCGCTTTCTCGCAAGCCAAGCCTTCCAGGCTACAAGGAAAATTCCCAGCCATTGACCCATTGGACTTGCATCGTCATAATCTGACAGTCTCCAGCGGGAATGGAACACAAGCAAATATTGCCGACAGCAACGACAAAGCCACTATACATCAAGCATATTTTTCGATGCAGTGGCGACTATATCGTTCGTCAAATGTCGTCGTCTTGGAAGTGACAGGGGGCAAATGTGGAACGATCAACATGCTATTCAAACATTTACCCCAAAATCAGCCCCTGGGGACCGAATATTGGCGCCAACCCGTCAATGTCGATTTGGCCAACCACGAAATCAATGTCGCGGTTCCCGGAGTGGCTGATTTTAAGCTCTTAGCCGAGAGCATACCCGCATTGTGCTGGATGGCGCGCGGCGACGGCTACATTTTCTGGTACAATCAGCGCTGGCACGATTATTGTGGAACCACGCCTGTCGCCATGGAGGGTTGGGGATGGATGGACGTCCATCATCCCGATCAATTGTCGCGCGTAATGGACGAATGGCAAAAATGCATTGCATCGGGCGAACCGTTCGAGATGATTTTTCCAATTCGCGGCGCTGATGGGGTGTTCAGGCGGTTCTTGACGCGTATCGTGCCTGTCAGGAGCGATAATGGAATAGTTGTAAGGTGGCTCGGCTCGAACACGGAGGTTGAAAGCCAACTGAATGCCGAAGCCGCGCTGGAATTCAGCGAAGCCAAGTTGAGGGTTTTGACTGACGTGATGCCGCAGATGGTCTGGTCGACCCTGCCAGATGGATATCATGATTATTATAATGCGCGGTGGTATGAGTTTACAGGTGTCCACCAAGGAGCAACTGACGGGGAAGGATGGAACGAGATGTTACATCCCGAAGATCAGCCCATCGCCTTTGCGCGCTGGCGGCAAAGCCTGGACACTGGAGAGCCCTATGAAGTCGAATATCGGCTTCGAAGGCATGATGGACATTACCGGTGGACGCTTGGCCGCGCCCTTCCGGTTCGAGATGCCGAAGGCAGGATCACTCGCTGGATTGGCACGTGCACTGATATTGATGATGCCAGGAAGGCAAGTGAGCAGTCGGAGTTGCTCAGTCATGAACTAAGTCACCGCATAAAGAACATATTTGCGGTAATTGGAGGACTTATAGGGCTGTCAGCACCAACTAATCCTGAAGCAAAGACGTTTGCAAAGGAGCTCTCTGGCCGCATTGCGGCATTGGGAAGAGCGCATAGCTTTGCTCGATCGCACAGCCCGCTTTCAAAGCCCGAAGCCAGCTTCAGCGGGCTGCACGGTCTGCTCACTGAACTCATGTTGCCCTATCAAGGCCATGAGGAAAATCCATATTCCGTGACTGGCGACGACAATGCGATCAGTGAGCGCAGCGCCACCCCGCTTTCCTTGGTAATTCATGAGATGGCGACAAACGCCGTGAAATACGGAGCCTTGTCGACAGCTGATGGTCACATCGCGATCCATACAGCACTTATAGACGACGAGATGGTCATCCAGTGGCGTGAGGAAAGGGGGCCGATGGTTAGCAACGAGGCACGTGAACCCGGCTTTGGAACCTTGTTATCCCAAGCAAGCATTGTAGGACAGCTCGGCGGCCGAATTGAAAGGAAATGGAATCCGTCCGGACTGGAAGTGACGATGACCATCCCGCGCGATCATCTGTAGTACCGATCATTTTTGTGCATGCGGGGCTGGCGGCCTCTCGGTGCAAAAGAGCCGGAGAGAAGGTGGGGGCAATGCAGTCTCGCCC
>JBATDO010000044.1:0-7178 GCA_049663505.1 Sphingorhabdus sp. | reverse complement strand
AGGCTCACCGCCCGCGCCATGGTTACACTTGCTGCAGCCGACATATCTTCGGTTGCCGTGTATCGACAACCACAAGTGGCACTCATTGCAACAGGAGATGAACTGGTGGCCCCTGGCAATGCAGTCCACGGTCAAACAAAGATACCAGAATCAATTTCATTTGGTTTGAAAGCCATGATTTGCCAGCATGGCGGCGTCATAATGGGGAAATACTGTGGCGAAGACTCATTGGAGCATCTTGCAAGTATCGCAACACAAGCAATTGGATCTGCCGATTTAGTCGTGGTAACCGGAGGTGCTTCTGTTGGCGACAGAGACTTTGCGAAGCCGATGTTCGAAGCGCTTGGTTTAGAACTGCTTTTTGCAAAAGTTGCCATAAAGCCGGGTAAGCCGGTTTGGCTTGGACGAGCAAAAGGGTGTTGGGTTTTGGGATTACCCGGTAATCCGACTTCTGCCATGGTTACAGCAAGGCTTTTTCTGGTGCCTATCTTGGGTTTGCTGCAAGGCCAGCAGGTAGCAGACGTGCTAGATTGGCAAGTTCTGCCTTCGACCGGATCCTTTCCTGCCGCTGATGATCGCACAACATTCTCCTGCGCCGGCTGGCAAGGCCAGGGATTGGCGCCTGTCGGAAGCGGTGACTCTGGGGTCCAATCTACGTTAGCTGCCAGCGAATGGTTAGTGAAGCAACGCGCCAACTCGTCAATGGCTGGGCCTGGCTCACAGGTGCGGGCTATTCGTTTTTGAGCGACCCAAGCATTTGACAAACGCAATGTCCAAGCAAGCTAGAACGGTATTAAAATACCTATCGCCGCAAGGCTTGATAAGCTGCAAAATCAGATGCGGTATTGAGGTTCGTACTCTGCCGCGGGTCGTTGCATGGCAGTGCGCCGGATATTTCAATCCATTTACGTACCGAATAATCGGACGAGGCTGCCAGATGAATATCCAGCAAAGGAGAGAGTTTGGTGGACCAAATTCCGGAAAGATAATGACCTTGTATATAAAGTGCATCACCATCAATGGTTCGATAGCCCGAAAACGCCGAGGCATCGGCCACAGGCAGCACATCGCACGCCGCGCTGTGAACATAATCAAATCCGTTTGTTGCGCCGAAATGCAGCGCAGCGCAAAGCCCCGCTAAAGGACCCATATCGATATGCGGCCTGTCGTCGAGTACGACATGATCTTGCCAATTACGGCCACAGATGACCAAATCATCGCACTGTGGCGATAGTCCATCAATGACATGCTGGATCAACGGTTTGCCGCGCAGTTCTGCTACCGTCTTATCCGAGCCAAAGCGGCGCGACTTACCTCCCGCAATAATTGCACCTAGAATTTTAGGTTTTACCCGTCCCATGCTGGCCATTATACTCTGCTTTTACGTCGGGTATCCACTATAACAATATCGCAGCTGGATCTCGCAGAGGTCAGCCGTGACTTCAGCCGCATTTCGAATAGCCGCAGCTTAGGCACTTATTGCACCCTTCCTCGCGGATCATATCGACACAACCACATTGCGGACAAATAGGACCGCCGCTGCCAAATATCGGTGCTTTCGTTTCGGGGGGAAGTGCAATCGGCAGGTCAAGCTGACCAGGAGCGAACTGCTCCAGATGTCGTTCAATCACACCGCCGATCGCGGCGAGCAGCGACGGCACATATTTGCCGTTCATCCACGCGCCGCCCCGCGGATCGAATACAGCCTTCAATTCATCAGGAATAAAGGACATATCCCCGCCACGCCTAAATACGGCCGAGATCATCCGCGTCAGTCCTAATGTCCAAGCGTAATGCTCCATATTTTTGGAGTTGATGAATATTTCGAACGGGCGAACCTCGCCATCGGCCTCCATATTGTTGATCGTGACATAGACAGCATGCGCACTGTCAGGCCATTTCAGCTTATATGTGGTGCCCTGAAGAACCTCCTCGCGGCTGGGTAGCTGCATTGGCGTTTCGACCGGCTCGTCTGGATGCTCATCCTTTGGCAATACGCTCAGGACCGATCCGGTGACAGCATTTGGCCGATAGGTAGTCAACCCCTTGCATCCGCGATTGTAGCCGTCCCTATAAACATCAGCAAATTCGGTGAAGTCGATATCTTCGGGTACGTTGACCGTTTTCGATATCGAACTGTCTATCAAGGTCTGTGCGGCCGCTTGCATCCGGACATGGGTTGCGGGATCTAATGACTGAGCGCTTACAAACAGCTCTTCCGGCGGAACAGCATCGCCCTTTAGCTGGCGCCAGACATGAAGCGCATAATCCTCCACCATTTCATGGCGCTCGGTCCCGTCGGGGTTTAGGATTCGGCGCTGATAGGAATAGGCAAACACTGGTTCGATGCCCGATGATACATTTCCGGCGAGCAGCGAAGTCGTGCCAGTTGGCGCTATTGAAGTCAGGCACCCGTTGCGGAGACCATGTTCGGCAATCAGTGCGCGTGTCTCTTCATCCAGCGCACGAAGATTGGGCTGTTGGAGGATTGCAGGATCATAAAGCGGGAAGGCACCTTTTTCTTTCGCGAGCAGAGCGGATGTCCGATATGCCGCTTTCCGGATCACGCCTAACCAGCGCTCCGTCATTGCGACGCCGGTATCACTGCCATAAGCCGCCCCGCAGAAAAGCAGCGCATCGGCGAGACCAGTGATGCCCAATCCCAATCGCCGCTTGGCTTTCGCTTCGGCTTCCTGCTCGGGCAATGGGTAACGGCTGACATCAATGATATTGTCCAACAAGCGAACCGCTGTTGCCGTAAGATCAGCCAGCGCGTCCTCGTCGAGAGTTGAATCTGCCTCAAAAGGTTTCTCGACCAGAAACGCCAGATTGATCGAGCCCAACAAGCACGCGCCATAGGGCGGCAGCATCTGTTCACCGCAGGGGTTCGAGGCGCTGATGGTTTCACAATAAGCAAGATTATTCTGTGCATTGACGCGGTCGACAAAGATCACACCAGGCTCGGCCACATCGTATGTCGCCTGCATCAACCGGTCCCACAATTCTTGGGCGCGCACTGTGCGATAGGTTTGCCCCTCAAAAATTAGGGGAAAATCACCATCTGCTGCCAATGTGTCCATGAACGCGTCGGTCACCAGCACGGAGAGATTGAAATTGCGAAACCTTACCGGGTCACGCTTTGCGTCAATAAATGCCTCGATATCAGGATGGTCGATCCTGAGGCATCCCATCATCGCGCCGCGCCGCGCCCCTGCGGAATGGACAGTACGGCACATGGCATCCCAACAATCCATGAACGATAATGGACCCGATGCATCCGATCCTACGCCGTGCACAACCGCGCCTTTGGGGCGGATTGTGGAAAAATCCATGCCCACACCGCCGCCTTGCTGCATGGTCAACGCCGCCTGCTTTAAATGTTCAAAAATGCCCTCTAGGCTGTCGGGTATCGTTCCCATGACAAAGCAATTGAATAACGTTACAGCGCGTCCCGAACCAGCACCGGCCAATATGCGTCCCGCCGGGATGAAACGCATGTCGCGAGTTGCTGCATCAAATCGCTCCACCCAGATGGACCGGTCTTGAGGCCGTTCCGCAGCGGCGGCCGCCTTTGCAACCCTCACAGATGTCGCCGCGAAATCGCTGTCGGCCGGCAAATTCCCTTGGCCGGTAAAGCGGTATTTCGACGACCAAATTTCCCGAGCAATCGACAGATTGATGTTCATTTGCGTCTCCCTATTAAAGCGAGATTATCATTCGACCGTTCAATAGATTTGATTTAAATCAAATCTATTGATTAACATCAAGTTCAAGCCAAGTTGAGCCTTCGATCCCCCAACGACCGCACTTGGACTGCGGCCGATGGTCAGTGAGTGGCGACAATTGGGCGCCGTTACCAATGCGACAAAACGGATCTACCCCTTTGACCATTTAATCTCCGACAGCGAACTGTCCAACTAAGCCGACCTATAGATCACTCACATTGTTTTGCTTGGGCGAAGTGGTTTTGGTTCGTGCGCATATTTTCTAAGCAGCCACCATCAATCGCTCGACGGCATCTCCTATCTGCTGCGCGGCACCGAGCAAATGCTCGTCATCGAGATGTGCATAACGCGCCGTCGATTGGTGGTTCGCATGGCCTAGAAGCCTTCCGATCATGGGTAAGGTTTCTTTATTCATGGCGGCATGGCTCGCAAAAGTGTGCCGCAAGTCGTGGATGCGCAACTTGTCAAGGCCAGCCTCTTGGCGAACCTTGATCCAGATGTGCGAGATTTCCTTCAAACGCTGCCGCGTTCGCTCGTTCCAGAACAGCCACGGATTGTTTGGGCGGCGGGGAAGGTCGTCGATGATTGCGCGCGCTGGTTTACCCAGCCAGACCGTGCGCGGTCCGGTCTTACTATCGCGAAGTTTGAAGCGGCTGCCTTTAACGTCGGGCCACTGAAGGTCCATGATTTCGCGGTAGCGGCATCCGGTAAGCAGCAGCAAGCTGATAACTGCCGCTGCACCACGCCGCGCTGAATCTGGGCCTATGCGCATGGTTTCCAGCACATCGCCCAAGCTCGCCAGCTCTTCCTTGGTCAAAAAGCGCTCGCAATGCTTGCGCCGGTTCGCCCGCACGGCCCGGCAGGGATTTGTGTTCTCCAGCCGGTAGCCCCAGGTTTCGGCTTTGTTAAACATGTGCTTGAGGATTTCGAGGGTACGATTGGCAGCTCCGGGACTGGTGCGGTTGTTGAGATCAGCAAACCATTTGGTCAGATGCTCTTCGTTGAGTTCGTCGATGAACAATCCCTGGAAAGCATTGTCGAGATACTGGCGGCGATAGCCGTCATGGGTTTCAAGCGTCGATGCTTTCCAGTGGGGCGACCACCGTGTCCAATATTCAGCCAAAAAGTCTGCAAATCTTGGGGCCGAGCGTATACGCTGACGTTCCGTTGCTGGATCATGCCCCACTTGCGCGTAGGCAATAACCCGCCGCGCCACCATCTGCGCCTGATGGCGCGTCAATACTGAGGCTGGACCAAGCGTCACCGTCCGCAGCCGACCGGCCATGCGGGTCTGGACGATGTAGACATTGCGACCGCTGGCATAATGGCGAATGCCAAAACCATGCTCTATACCGAGCCAGGTTGTCGTTCGCACCTTGCCGCGTGGGACTAGCGCGAAGTTAATGTTCGCACCAACCTCGGCCAGCGCCTCCTCGACAATGCGCTTGAGACTGAGGGCGGTCATGCGGGCAGCCCAATGGTCTTGGCAAGCACCGACGATATCCGGTCTGCTGCATCGCCGATCACATCGTCAGAGAGATGCGCGTATTTGGCGGTCGTTTCAGGAAGAACATGGCCAAGCAACCGGCCAATGGTTGCCAGCGGAACATTGTCCATGATCGCGGTCGAAGCAAAGCTGTGGCGCAAATCGTGAATGCGCACGTCTGGGATGGCGCAACGCCTGCGAAACGGTAACCACCAGTTTTCCAGAATGACCGGCTTTGTGCCGCCGATATTGGGAAAGACGAACGGGCAGTCAACCCGTCGCTCTACTCCTTCAATAACTTCAAGTGCCTGACTGTTGAGCCAGATGGTTTTCGGCCCCGTCTTGCTGTCGGGTAGTACCAATCGCGGTGGCTGCACCCATTCCCACCTGAGGTTCTGGATCTCTCCAACGCGAGCGCCGGTGAACAACAGTAACCGGATGATGGCCACTTGCGCAGGATGGGCTTCTGCATCCTTGCGCAGTGCAATGCCAATCCGCCGATACTCAAGCGGCGTGAGATAGCGCTCGCGCTGTGGACGCTTGAAGCGCGGCATGCCCCGACACGGATTGGAACCTTTGCGCCGCAGATGCAGTAACTCTGCATATTTAAGCAATGAGGCAAGAACCGGCACTGCCCGATTATATTTTGCCTCATTGCATCCGGCGCAGGCATCCCGCCAACGATGAATATCTGAAGGCGTGATATCTGCGACCCTTATCGTTCCAAATGCGGGCTTGAGGTACAACAGCCATGCGGATTGGTTCCGAGCCGCAGTTGACGGCTTCCAGTGCCGCGCTAGGTCATCCCAATAGATCTCGACAAAATCGGACAGGATCGGCGTCGCTTTAACCACCGCCCGCTTTGGCAAGCCGTCCAAAGCAACTTCTGCCAATAAGCGGCGCGCCTGCGCCCGAGCAACGCCTGCATCAAGCTCGTCTGCCCGCCCTAATGTGATCCGCCGGTGTTTGCCGCGATGCCGCAGCCGCACAAACCAGTAATAGTTCCCGGAAGGCCTGACCCTTAGTCCAAAGCCAGCAAGTTCGGTGTCCCAGATGCAATACTCGCTCGCCCGCAATACCAGCTTGCGCCGTGCGAAATTGCCATCGAGTAGTGCCCGGCGACCGGGCTTTTGCCGGTTGGGGACCATATGGCCATTGTCATTAGCAGAACTGCTCTCGAAAGTCGCTGAAAACTGCGCATCTGCGGGGACCAATGGGCCATCGGCAGCACCCGCACTCCGAAGCCTCTCAAGCATCTCCTGAACTGATTTTACTGCATTTTTTCCCATAATATGGGCGGTTTACCGCGTAGGGTGTGCTTACTTCCCCAGCTTCAAATTCGATCCGGTTATGCCGTTTTGATGTGATGGTCGGCTTTGCAATTCTTACCGGCGGGACCACGTGCAATTGATGATCATCAGCGCCAAATTGGGATGAAAAGGCTGTCAAAAAGGTTTTCAAAAAGGCCCGTGAACAAGAAAAAAGGAGGAAGCCCTGATGGACTTCCTCCTGGTGGCATTAAGCTCAATGCTCGTCGATCATCTTGCTTGGTACTGCATCGACCACTCGGTCCATTAGATGCTGGGGCAGAGCGCCATAATCACCTTCGTCGATCACGATATATCCACGCTCATGATCAGTTAGAATATATTGATTGAAGTAGCTGTGAAACGACCGGGCAACCGCACAATTATGCGCTGCAATCATGGCCTGCTCGTCAGCCTGGCGGTCGGTAATCGAAAGTGCTTGTGAACCGTTCATAATATCCTCCTGAAGTTTGTTGTGAAACAACAGGCAAATTGCGGATGCGTGCGACGGGACGGGTCAAGGACCGCGCCCTGGCGCGGCCGCGCCAGCGGCGATGGGGGCAACGATTTTTTCGGCAGGCGGCAAAGCCGTCTGGCGCAAAAATGGTGGGGCCCCGTCGTCCTTGAGGCGGCCCCCAAGCGCGCATCACACTTATAAAT
>JBATDO010000043.1:0-2470 GCA_049663505.1 Sphingorhabdus sp. | reverse complement strand
TTGCGCCAATGACTGGAGAATTACTCACACGTGTCGAGGGTCATGCAGGGATCATCAGCCTGAACCGGCCGTCGGCCCTGCATGCACTTACACTCGACATGGTCCACGCGATGACCAAGATTTTGCTCAAGTGGCGTGCGTCGGGCAAGGTCGAGTGTGTGATCATCGATCATGCAGAAGGCCGAGGGTTTTGCGCAGGCGGCGACATCGCGTTCTTGCGAAACTCCGCGCTTCATGACGGCGGTACCTCTGGTCGGCAGTTTTTCCACGACGAGTATCAATTGAATCACCTGCTGTTCAACTATCCCAAGCCGGTCGTCGCCTTCATGGACGGTATCTGCATGGGCGGCGGCGTTGGTATTAGCCAACCAGCCCGGTTTCGAGTGGCAACCGAGAATACCCGATTTGCGATGCCGGAAACAGGCATCGGTCTGTTTCCAGATGTAGGCGGCGGCTGGTATTTGTCGCGTCTCGAAGGACGTGTCGGTCAATTTCTTGCACTAACTGGTGCCCGCGTGGCAGGGCCCGGTTGCCTGGCGCTGGGTCTTGCCACGCACTATCTTCCCTCCGAGGCGCTTGCCGAGGCCAAGATGCGTATTGCAACAGAAGAAATCGAACGGATCGACGGGATTCTGGGCACGTTGTCAGCAACTGCGCCACCTTCGAAAATTGTCGAGACCTTGTTTGACATCAACCGCCATTTTGCTTCCGATCGTTTCGAGGATATTCTTTCAAGTCTCGAGACGGATGAGAGTGAATGGGCCATGCGCGAGCTTGCTACGCTGCGCACCAAAAGTCCGCAAACCTGTAAGGTTGCACTGCGCCAGTTATCAATAAGTGCCGGGTTATCGGATTTTGCCGAGAATATGGCTATGGAATATCGCATCGGATCACGTGTACTAGTTCGCCCTGATTTTGCCGAAGGAGTACGCGCCGTGATCGTCGACAAGGACAATGCGCCCAAATGGGATCCTGCAACGCCGCAAGGCGTGACCGATGACCTGCTGGACGCCATTTTTGCACCGTTGTCGGCAAATGAGGAATGGACCCCTTTATGAATTACGAGACAATCCTGGTCGAGCAGCGCGGCGCAGTGACGCTTATCACGCTCAACCGCCCGCAAGCGCTCAACGCACTCAACAGCCAGGTACTGGCCGAGCTGACTGAAGCATTTGGCACATTCGACAACGATTCCAGCAAACGCTGCGCAGTGCTTGCTGGGAGTGAGAAGGCTTTTGCAGCCGGCGCGGACATCAAGGAAATGCAGTCACAGTCATTTTCCGACATGTACGCCAGCAATTTCTTTGCTGGCTATGATCGCGTCACCGCGACCCGAAAGCCCTGGATAGCGGCAGTATCTGGCTTTGCACTTGGGGGTGGATGTGAACTCGCGATGATGGCGGATTTTATCATTGCTGCCGAAAACGCACGATTTGGGCAACCCGAAATCAAGCTTGCAGTGACACCTGGAATGGGCGGATCACAAAGGCTGACAAGGGCCATTGGTAAAGCAAAGGCGATGGAAATGTGCCTTACGGGCCGGATGATGGATGCCCAAGAGGCAGAGCGTTCTGGCCTGGTCGCAAAAGTTGTTCCCGTGGCAGATCTCATGACCGAAGCACTTAAGACCGCCGAAACGATTGCTGGCATGGCGCCGCTTGCAGCTCTCGCGTGCAAGGAAATGGTCAACGCCGCGTTTGAAACGACACTCCAACAAGGGGTGCTATTCGAACGACGGCTGTTTCACGGGCTGTTCGGTTCCGACGATCAGAATGAAGGCATGGCAGCTTTTGTCGAAAAACGTGCCGGCAACTGGACAGGTAGATAGCCCGTTATCTGTTGGCAGTCGTTTTCTCGATTGGCTGAAAAACGCCAAGGCCACAGCCGGCTCCCTCGGACAATCGCCCGCCATAGTCATGTAATACGTGAATGATGTCGACACTACACAATTGGCTAAGTGATGTGCGATAGGAAAACTTGTCCTCAGATTTCAAGCCGGGGCAACTGTGCGGCAAGATATTGCGATAGGTCCTTCCGCCCGATAATTTGAAGTCGATCGTGCTGTCATCGATTACGCTGGTGGACTGGATGCTGCGGATAGGAATGCATTTTACTGGCTTGCCAACAGCGCGTGCCGGATCGTTTTCTTTCATGGCTGACAATCCAGAACTTGCGCCACCGACGACGATCACGAGGACTGCTGCTGCCAAAATGTTCCGGTGCATTTGTCTTACTCCTTATTGAAAAGAATGTATCGACTATCGATCATTTGAGATGAACTTTGCCTGACTTAGAAGAAGGCGCGGTCGTTTTTGCCTTGTATCGACACAGGTCACTAACCGGGCAGCGCCAGCATTCGGGTGTTCGCGCCTTGCAAATATACCTTCCATGGAGAATTAACCAGTGATGTGCGCCCACGCGAAATGGCTCTGGCGTGCGTTTTTCGAGCGCCTTTTCAACCGCCAGTACG
>JBATDO010000042.1:0-1884 GCA_049663505.1 Sphingorhabdus sp. | reverse complement strand
CTGCACTGCGGTGCGCGCACCTTCGATGTTGCTGACCGCACCGGCCTGGACCTTCAGCGCATCCTCGAACGCGGCAACGCTACCCCGCCAACGCTCCTCGGCTCCCTGGACCATCGCGCGCTGGCTGCCGGTCAGGTCGATATCCTTGTACTGGCGGCCGAACTCGCGTTCGATTTGCTGGACATCATAAGCAATGCCCTGAGCACGGGCGAGCAACTGCTGCGTTTGCTGGATTTGCTGTTGCAGCGGTGCAAGCATGGTCAGCGGCAGCGACTGGAGGTTGCGCGCCTCGTTGATCAGCGAGGTCGCCTGGTTCTGCAGTTGGCGGATCTGGTTGTTGATCTGCTCCAGCGTGCGCGCCGCCGTCAGGATGTTCTGCGAGTAGTTCGAAGGATCGTAAACGATCCCGCCGAACTGGGCATAGGCGGGGGCTGGAACCAGCGCGGCGACAGTCATCGACAGCACCGCAGCACCGGCGGCGAGCATCTGACGGAAACCCAGAGACTTCTTGAGACTCGACTTCATGGCATTACTCCTTGGGTTGGCCCAATTGGGCGGGGGGAATGGAAACAGGGGCTGGGAGCATGTCGGCGGCCCATGCGAGGCTGCGATGGCGCAGCCAGGCGACCGCAAAGCCCGCCGTGCCATGCGCTTCGGTCAGTTCCGCAATCGCGAGCTGGTCGGTCTTCGATGAGGTGGCAGTGTAGGCGAGCGCGACTTCGCCAAGGCCCAGTTCGAACAGTCGATTGCCGCGCGCTGACTGGCAGTAATAGTCGCGCTTGGGGGTCGCCCGCGCGACGATCTCGATCTGCCGGTCGTTCAATCCGAAGCGGCGATAGATGCTCAAGATCTGCGGTTCGACCGCACGCTCATTGGGCAGGAAGATGCGGGTCGGGCAGCTTTCGATGATGGCCGGAGCAATTGCTGACGTCTCGATATCGGCAAGGCTCTGCGTTGCGAAAACCACGCTCGCGTTCTTCTTACGCAGCGTCTTCAGCCATTCGCGCAACTGCGCGGCGAAGGCCGGACTGTCGAGCACGAGCCAGCCTTCGTCGATGATGATCATCGTTGGCGAGCCATCGAGTCGCCCTTCAATCCGATGGAACAGGTAGGAGAGCACGGCGGGTGCCGCCGCCGAACCGGTCAGCCCTTCGGTCTCGAAGGCCTGAAAGCTGGCTTCGCCCAGATGTTCGACCTCTGCATCGAGCAGCCGTCCGAACGGCCCGCCAATGCAATAGGGCGCGAGTGCCTGCTTGAGCGCTTGGCTTTGGAGCAGCACGGCAAGCCCGGTCAGCGTCCGCTCGCCCACCGGCGTGGTTGAAAGCGAAGTCAGCGCCGACCAGAGATGCTCCTTGGTGGCCGGATCGACGGTCACACCTTCGGAAGTGAGGATCGCCTGGAGCCATTCGGCGGCCCAATTGCGTTCGGCAGGTTCATTGATGCGTGCCAGCGGCTGCAACAGCACCGCGCCAGCGCTGTCTTCGGAAAGGCTGGTGCCGAGATCCTGCCAGTCGCCGCCGCAGGCCAGCGCTGCCGCACGGATCGATCCGCCGAAATCGAAGGCGAAGACCTGTGCTCCCTCGTAGCGGCGAAACTGCAATACCATCAACGCGAGCAGCACCGACTTGCCCGCTCCGGTCGGCCCGACGATCAGCGTGTGGCCGACGTCGCCGACATGGAGCGAAAACCGGAACGGGGTCGAGCCTTCGGTCCGCGCATAGAACAGTGGGGCGGCATGCAAGTGTTCGTCCTGTTCCGGCCCGGCCCACACCGCTGAGAGGGGGATCATGTGGGCCAAGTTGAGCGTGGAAATCGGGGGCGTGCGGACATTGGCGTAGACGTGGCCGGGGAGCGAACCGAGCCATGCCTCGACCGCGTTCATAC
>JBATDO010000041.1:0-5317 GCA_049663505.1 Sphingorhabdus sp. | reverse complement strand
AGCAGGACATCATCCAACCGAAGAAATGGCTGTAAATCAGCCGCAGAGCGAACGAAATCCACGCTACACCCTGCCCGTTTCAAGCTGTCTGCCAGAGACAACAATGCTCCGGATACAGTATCTACCTCGATTACGAATCGCTCAATGCCCAGGAGCCTCAGTGCTGCTATCTGATGAGCGAGAAGCGGATCACCACCTGGCAGTGACAATGCAAGGCCACCAACGCAGTTCTTGTCATTGTTTGCAACATTTGCTGCTGAGAGCAAAGCAACGATATGTGTTTGAATGTGTGTGCCAGATACCATAAGCCCGATATGGCTGATGGCTCGAATTTGCCAACTATTTTATCCGGTTTTTCGACGATCAGTGGATGTCGTGCGATTCAATTTCAGAAACAGCGCTGTTTAGTTTGCGAAGGACCACTGGGTCGCCTGGTGCCCCTTCGCTGGCTTCATCTGCCAAAGCCATCAGCCGAGTTGCGCCAAAACTTGCAGCCAAACCCTTGAGACGCCAGCTGGTATACTGCCAATTGGCGTCGCATCGCGACCGTGAAAGCAGGCTGAGCTGTCGCTTTGCGCTTTCTACAAACGATGCACGCAGTTCAGCTATCAGCATCGTATCGTCACCTGCAGCAGCTTTCAAAGCTGTGTCAAAAGAGCCATAATCCATAGACATTCAGCGCTTATAGCAAAGAGATGGTTAAGTTTGCGTTTCGTTGTGGACAAAATATGGTAAACAGCTTGACATGACAACGCGATCGAAAATCATCGACCTAACTCGCCAGATGGCGGAGGCACCAGACAATACTGCAGCCGGAGGGGCTTTCGATCCAGTCGAGCCCCGTAGTTCGGACACTCTGTCGGATTTTGGAAGCCAGAATCAAATTTACGCCGAGCATGATAATTTTGAAGATGAATCCCCTTCCCGCCGCTGGACTGGTTATGTTGCTCCTTCCCTGATGGTGTTCGCTCTCGTGGCATGGACAGGCTTTTTTGGATGGACTTACTTGCCGGAAATTCAGCAGGGTCTGGGCAATGAACGCATTGTGGCTCTGCTTGGAGTCTGGACCATCCCGACTTTGTTGATTGCCGTCGCCTGGTTACTCGCAATGCGCAACAGCCAGGCAGAGGCAAAGCGCTTCAGAAATGTCGCGCAGATGTTGCGGATGGAAAGCGAGGCCCTTGAAGCACGCATGCGCACCGTGAACGAAGAAATTTCACTTGCCCGCGAGTTCCTCGCCCAAAATGCAAGGGATTTGGAAACGGTCGGCCGTCAATCTGCACGAAAACTGACCGATGCCGCCGAGCAATTGTCATCCGCTTTGGCCGATAGTGACCAAAAGGCCAAAACTCTCGAAACGGTCAGCAACGCCGCAACAAGCAACTTGGAGCAGCTGCGCAAACACTTGCCGGTGGTTACAAGTGCCGCAAAGGACGTGACCAATCAGATTGGCAGCGCAGGTAACAATGCCCAGCTGCAGATCAAATCTCTCATCGCAGGGTTGGAGCGTGTCGGTGAAGCAGGAAAATCTGCACGTGCCTATATCGACAACATGGAAGCTCGAGCGGATGAAGTTTCTGTAAAACTGGAGCAATCTGTTAGCGAAAGCGCACTGGCTCTTGCCGAAGGTAGCCAGGCGGCAGAGAGCCGGGCCACCGCCATGGTAAAGCTGATTGACCTGACGACTGGCAACATGACTTCAAGCATTTCTGCAGTATCGGCAGATGTTGGCCGAATCGCAAACGAGAGCACGCAAAATCTGGAGGCGCAGCTAGCAGCGTTTCGCGGTTCACTCGGCGCGCTTGCCGATCAATCCGAAAATGAACAGACTCGGATTTCAACGATTGTCGCAGAGATAGCGGATCACATCGAAACAAGTGCCGCTCGGATTGCTGAAATCGACGGCGCAGCGACCGAGCAAACCGCAAGACTGGCTTTTGCCGTTTCCGCGCTTAACCAGAGCACATTGGACGTCGGCTCGGCACTGACACATAACAAGGGTGTAACCGAGCAGCTAATCGAACGGTCTGCTAAGCTCCTATCGGTTCTCGAAGCGGCAAATGCCGAGATTGACCAGTCTATTCCCGCTGCAATGGATCGTGTGGACAACCACTTTGCTGGCAGTCTGGCGCAATTGGATACTGTATCAAAAAGTGCCGAAATACTAGATGGACTGAGCGATGCGATGCTTGCAAAGCTCAAATCACTGGGCCACTTAATCAATGTTCAAAGAGACAATGTCGGCAAACTCATGTCCGAAAGCGATGAGCATTTCTCCGATCGTCACGAACAGGCCGATGCACTTGCATCCGCGCTCACCCAAACCCGCGCACTCGTGGAAGAACTGACCGAAGATTCGAGCAACAAGCTGGTGACATCGCTGTTGCGAGTTCAAGAAACGACCAAACAGGTAGCTGAAAGTAGCAGAAAGATAATCGACGAAGAACTTGCCAGTGTAGCCGACAGGTTATCTGAACAGCACCAGGCTGCACTTGCTGACGCGGTTGACACCCAGATAGCAGCGATAAATGAGCTCATTCAAGGCGCAGTCGAACGCAATATTGCCTTATCGGAAACGGCAACGAGCAAGATGGCAATGCAATTGAATGATCTGAACGAGATGGCAACCAATCTCGAAAAGCGCATCGCAGATAGCAAGGACGGGTTCGAAGGCGTTGACGATGATAGTTTCGCGCGTCGCATGGTCTTGCTGACCGAATCTTTGAATTCCACGGCAATCGACGTGGCCAAGATCCTGTCCAATGACGTAACCGACACTGCATGGGCCGCATATCTCAAGGGCGATCGCGGCGTGTTTACGCGCCGCGCGGTTCGTTTGCTGGACGCTGGAGAGGCAAAGGCGATCGCGACACATTATGGTGATGACAGCGAATTTCGCGAGCACGTGAACCGTTACATCCATGATTTCGAAGCAATGATGCGTGTGTTGTTGAGCACACGCGATGGCAATGCAATCGGCGTCACCCTGCTGTCTTCCGACGTTGGCAAGCTGTATGTGGCGCTCGCTCAGGCTATTGAGCGGCTGCGGAATTGATTATCTGCCTGGTCGCGAGATCAGGAAATCGAAACTGTGACGATCGATCCATCCGTTCAAATAGTTGGCGTAATATAATCCAAACAAGGCCGCTGACAGTAACGTGGTCCTCAGCAGAATTGTGCCTGGCCTGAAATTTCCAGGCGCACTGTCTGCCTGGCCAGGCACCTTTTCCAATCCCAGTTCGTCATCTGTACGAACGCCAATTGGAAGGATTACAAATGCAGACATCACCCAGAATAGGGCGTAAATTGCAATGATGGACGTCCAGTTCATGTTGCCTCGATTATCATAACATCAACAATAGGCTTTTTGCCCGTCCAACTTGTCGCAATACGACGAACCGAAAGGCGAATACTTTCACGCAGCTTGTCAATGTCACCCTTGTGATCCCTTACGACCTTGACCAGCGCACCAGTCGCCTCGTCAATAAATTCGTCAAGATCCTCTTCGATTGGAACACCATGCAATTTTATCTGAGGTTCTCCGTTGAGCTTGTTCCGCGCGTCTAGAGCGATCGCAACTGCAATGAGACCATACCAAGAGATACGGCGGCGCTCAGTGATGGTCTGACCGTCCGCTGCAATGATAGTATCACCGTCCAGGATGAGGCGACCAGTCCGTTCCTTCCCTACGATCTGCGGCTTTCCTGGGGCCAAGCGAACGACATCACCGTTAGATTGAACCAATGTCGAATTCACGCCGTGAGCCTTTGCGAAACGGGCTTGCTCTGCCATGTGCCGACGCTCTCCGTGCACGGGTATCAATATCTCTGGTCGCACCCAGTCATACAGTTTTGCCAGCTCAGGCTGGCCAGGATGGCCCGATACATGCACATGCGCCTGCTTCTCGGTGACAGTAAGGATATTTCTTTCGGCGAGCTTGTTCATGATTATGCCAATGGCAATTTCATTACCGGGAATTTGCTTTGACGAAAAGATGACGGTATCCCCTTCCTCCAGGCTAACGGGATGGTTACCTTCGGCAATCCTTGCCAGAGCAGCCCGCGCCTCTCCCTGCCCGCCTGTTGCGACGACCATTACCTCGTGCCGAGCCAACCCATCGACACTCTCCATGTCGATCGTTTTTGGCATATCTTTCAGATACCCATTGGCCTGGGCAGCATCGATTATCCTGTGCAATGAACGCCCAGCAAAACACAATGTTCGACCACTTTCACGAGCAACCTCGCCGAGGGTTTGCAAGCGAGCCGCGTTGGATGCAAAGGTAGTGATTACAACTCTACCCTTTGCTGCCTTAACCGACTTGAGCAGATCGTCCTTGACGCTCCCTTCGCTCCCGCTTTCGGCAGCATTGAACGCATTGGTGGAATCGCAGACCATCGCCAGAATGCCATCGTCTCCGATTGCCGTCAGTTGCTGGGCCGTTGATGGCTTGCCCAGTACCGGTTGCTCGTCGAGCTTCCAATCACCGGTATGGAATATTTTCCCAAAGGGCGTCGAAATCACGCATGCGCTCATCTCGAGAATTGAGTGTGCTAGTGTTACCAATTGAAACCCAAATGGTCCAAGTTTAAAACTGCCCTCCATTGGGATAATGTTCAGCTCGATGCTGTCCGCTATCCCTTCTTCTTCCAACTTCCCGCGGATCAACGTTGCCGTAAATGGTGTGGCATACAACGGTACGCCCAGGTCGGCTGCAAAATATGCAACCGCCCCGATATGGTCTTCATGCCCGTGAGTGAGAACGATACCCAACAAATCTGATTTGCGCTGCTCAATGAACTCCAAGTCTGGCAAAACCAGATCGATTCCGGGATACTCGGAATTTGCAAAGGTGAGGCCGAGATCTACCATGACCCATTTGCCCTGGCAGCCATACAGATTGACGTTCATGCCAATCTCGTTCGATCCGCCAAGGGCGAGGAAAAGTAGTTCGTCTCTAGGGGAAGTCATTGGTTCTGTTCTCGATTCATATATAGTTGCGCTAGCCCCCGCAGCGTTAAATCCGGCTCGACCCGGTCAAATAAATGGCCATGTTGCTGAAACAAAATGGCTAGGCCGCCAGTCGCTATGACTTTCACCGGATTGCCAATTTCAGCCTTCATCCGCGAAATCATCCCTTCGATCATCGCGAGATAGCCCCAATAGATGCCAATCTGCATTTGTCCAACTGTTGTCGTTCCAATTACACTGTTATTTACAGGTGGCTCAATGGCAATGCGCGGCAACATTGCCGCTGCTGCATAAAGAGCATCAAGCGACAAATTCACGCCTGGAGCAATACTTCCACCGCGATATG
>JBATDO010000040.1:0-2523 GCA_049663505.1 Sphingorhabdus sp. | reverse complement strand
GTTCGTCATCGGCTACTACCAGCAGCGTCAAGCCCTGTTTGCCTAACCAAGAACCAAGGGAGCGAGCAATGAACCGTGCTTATCTGGTTGTCTCCCAAGACTACTACCAGTAGTATGTTGGGCATCTGTCTTGATGTATGACAATTGTGGTTATCGACGTGCTTCAGCGAGACGACTTGCCGTTTCCGCGGTCGCTTCCAGAATTCCAGCGACTGTTCCCGGACGAAGTGGCGTGTGCGGCCTACCTTGAGAGCGCCAGATGGAGTGATGGATTCATCTGTGGTCACTGCGGCTCGCTTGGTGAGCCGTACCGCTTTGCCAATCGCCCCTGTGTTTTCAGGTGTCGCCATTGCAACCGGGACACGAGCCTCACCGCCGGCACCGTCATGGAACGTACGCACACGCCGCTCTCTGTTTGGTTCTGGGCGGCGTATTTGGTCACCAGTCAGACACCCGGCATATCGGCTGTTCAGTTCCAGCGGCAACTCGGATTGTCGTGCTACGAAACTGCCTTCCAGATTCTTCACAAGCTGCGAGTTGGCATGGTGCGACCGGATCAGGATCGGATCGGCGGCACGCCCGAAGAAGTCATCGAGGCCGATGAAACCTACGTGGGCGGACGTACGCACGGCAAGGGGCGCGGCGTACACGATATGGTCATCGTGGCAGGTGCTGTCGAAGTCCGTCAGCGCAAGCATGCCAGCAGCCTCAATAAGCGAAAGACCGGGCGGTACGCCGGTCGTGTCAGGCTTGCCCTGGTGCCGGACCGAAGCGCCAAGTCTTTGGGCGGCTTCATCGAAAGCGCCGTGGCCCCTGGCGCCACCATTATTACCGACGACTGGAGCGGCTACGTTGGCCTTGCCAAGCGCAACTATCTCCACACGGCTATCCCGGAACGGGGCGATATGCAAGTCGCCGAAACCTTCCTGCCTATCATCCACCTCGTGTTCTCCAATCTCAAAACTTGGCTACGCGGCATCCATCACGGCGTCAGCCCGCAACATCTGCAAGCCTATCTCAACGAATTCACGTTCCGCTTCAATCGCCGTTTCTACCCCTTCAACGCCTTCCGCTCCCTGCTGGGCATTGCGGGCGATGTTATCGCGCCAACATATGCCGAGCTTTATGCCAAAAAATCACAGAACACTATATCTAGTGCCCTTGGGAGCTAACCCGATAAGCACGGAACTATCGATTGCATCTGAAGCATCTGAAGCTCAAGGGTTTGCAGCCGAAGACGATTGAGGCTTACTCGCGCGCCATCCGCCGGGCCGGAGATTACTTCGATCATCAGATCGACGATCTGAGCGAGGCCGACCTGATGGATTATTTCACCGACCTGCGCGAGACGCATGGCTGGAGTTCGGTCAAGCTCGATCTGTACGGGCTCAAGTTTTACCAGGAGCACGTGTTGAAGAAGCCCTGGGTGGCGCCGGGTCTGATCAAGCCGCCGCGCTCACAGCGCCTGCCGGATATCGTCACGGTCGAGGAGACCGAGCGGATTCTTCTGGCCACGCAGGTGCTCAGTTACCGGGTCTTCTTCTTCACCCTCTACAGTCTGGGCCTGCGTCTGGGTGAAGGGTTGCGGCTGACGGTCGCCGACATCGATGGGGCGCGCGAACGCGTGCATATTCGCGATGCCAAGGGCAACAAGGATCGGCTGGTGCCGCTGCCGAGGGCCACTTACCAACTCTTGCGCAGCTTCTGGAACCGCCACCGTAATCCCGTCCTGCTCTTTCCCAATCGCCACGGCGGCTTGCCGGGCGCACGCACCGCCAGGACACCGCTGGATCGCGGCGGCGTGCAGAGAGCCCTGCGGGCGGTCGTCCAATCCTGCGGTCTAAAAAAAAGATTTCGCCCCATAGCCTGCGCCACGCCTATGCCACTCACCTGATCGAGGCTGGCGTCGACCTCATCGAGGTCCAGAAGATTCTCGGGCATCACTCGATTCTCACGACGGTTCGCTACACCCATCTGACGGATCAGAGCCGGCATCACGCCATCGACCGGATCAACGCGCTGATGGACCGCTATTGCCTGGCCAAGGGGACAGCGCGATGATCCGCCTTGCTTCGGTCATCGCCCAATTCGAAGCGGACTTCATGACGCAGTTTCGCCACCGGCTGGGCTTCGAGCAGCTTCGGGCGCTCTCGGCTATTGGCCATTGCCGCAGCCCGGCCAGCCCGATGATGCAGGTCCAATGCAACGACTGCCCGCACCAGCGTCTGGTTCCGCATTCCTGCGGCCATCGCCTTTGCCCGCACTGCCAGCACCACGAGAGCCAGCAATGGCTGGAACGCCAGATGCAGCGGCTCGTCCCAGCCGACTATTTCTTGCTGACCTTCACGCTGCCCGCCGAATTGCGCGGGCTCGCTCGCGCGCACGCCGAGGTCGTCTTCGATTTGTTGATGCGCTGTGCCTGGGAAACGGTGCACCGCTTCAGCCGGAACGACCCGCAGTTGCAGGGCAGCCCGGGGGCGATCGCGGTACTGCACACGCATTCGCGCCGGCTCGACTTCCACC
>JBATDO010000039.1:0-3629 GCA_049663505.1 Sphingorhabdus sp. | reverse complement strand
GCGCTTCGGACTGAAGATGGACGATATTGGTATATGGGAACTGAACGAGGCATTTGCAGTGCAGGTCCTCTATTGCCGAGATCGGTTAGGCATCCCCAACGAACTGCTCAACGTGAATGGCGGATCGATTTCAATCGGGCATCCCTATGGGATGACAGGTGCCAGGTGTACAGGCCATGTGCTGATCGAAGGCAAAAGGCGCGGTGCAAAATACGGTGTGGTCACGATGTGTGTCGGCGGCGGCATGGGCGCGGCCGGTCTTTTTGAAATCTTCTGAAACTCATCATCAAGGATTATGACATGACCGCAATAGGTGTCATTGCAACACTCACCGTCGCTCCAGGCAAGAATGCCGAGTTCGAGGCCGTGTTTTCAGAACTGGTAGCGTCGGTGCGCGCCAACGAACCGGGCAATGTGTTTTACGTGCTGACCCGGTCGCGCTCGAACCCGCAGGTGTACAAGGTGCTCGAACAATATGCCGACCAGGCCGCAATGGACGCGCACGGCAAGACTGAATATTTCCGCCAGGCGGGGGTAAAGCTCGCCCCCTTGATGGCAGCAGCGCCAGACATCGAATGTCTCGACGCATGCTGACTTGATGAAGTCTAACGAGACCCGGAATTCCCAATTCAACTTTCGTTCACCTGATGATTGCGAGCCACGCGCCTTTCATGGTGCCCTGTTTTTCTGCGCGCATTCACCGTCTGCATGACATTGGTAATTCCGGGTTCTGAGCAATGCCCACCTGCAGCTCCTGGCCACTGGGCCGTTAGGAACTGCGCGGCTTATGTTGGTTGCGCTGAAGGGCCTGACAGGGGTTACGGGGCCGCGTCGCAACCATATGCTCCATTGGCGTGATTGCGTTGTCCTCTTCATCCTGGCGATCCGTCCAAGTTTAGCGAGATCCAACGAACAGGGAACTCATCCCGATCAGGAACAACTGTCTCGTCCAAGGGAACCGGCGCGCGTGTCAGTTGTTTGCCTCTCTCAAGCCCGATTAGGAGACAAGCAATGACAAAAGAGCAGGAAATTACGGAAAAGTTCTGGAAAGCCCTGAAATCGGACATGACAATGTTCCTTGGATTGGCGGAAGGCGCTGACGGCCACGCACGACCGATGACGGCGCAACTCGACGACAGATATTTCCAAGACAACAACTACAGCGGGCCGATCTGGTTTTTCACATCGACAGACAGCGAGCTTTACCAGAAGATCGGTTCTGGCGCGCGCGCAATGGCGCATTTCACCTCCAAAGGGCATGATGTGTGGGCAACGCTCCACGGCAATCTGACGCAATCACGCGATCGTGACTTCGTCGACCAGTTGTGGAACCGTTTCGTGGCCGCATGGTTCGATGGTGGCAAGGACGATCCCAAGCTGGCGCTGATACGGTTTGATCCGGACGACGCAGAGATCTGGATCGATGCATCAAGCATCGTTGCCGGGGTCAAGATGCTGCTCGGTATCAATCCCAAGCAGGATTACAAGGACAAGGTGGCCGAAGTCACGCTGTAACAGGAGCCGGAGGCGGAATAGCAACTCCGCCTTCGAACAAGAACCCCGGCTCGCGATCGCGGGCCAGCAGCGCTGGGCCATCGAGATCAACCCAATTGGCACGCTGGCCGACGAGAAAGGCCGGGGCAATACCAAGGCTAGTGGACAGCATGCAGCCGACCATTATCTTCAGTCCCGCGGCCTCGGCTGCGTCGGCGATCTTAAGAGCTTCAGTCAGTCCCCCGGACTTGTCGAGCTTGATGTTGACGCCGTCATAGAAGGAGGCAAGATATCCTATGTCGGCTGCTTCGTGACAACTCTCGTCGGCGATGAGGGGCAGAGCTGACCTGACACCTGCAAGCAACGCTTCCTGCCCGGCAGGGACGGGTTGTTCGACCATTTCAACACCGAGCTCCGCAAGCACAGCAGTCTCGGCCATGATATCAAGATCTGCCCAGCTTTCATTGGCATCGACGATCAACCTGGCATGCGGCGCCCCTGCACGGACTGCTGCAACCCGGGCCCTGTCACCGTCGCCTGTCAGCTTCAGTTTCAACATTTGATATCCCCGTGCAACGGCTGTGGCAGCGTCAGCTTCCATATTTGATGCATCGCCCAAAGAGATAGTGAAGGCAGTCTGCAAAGGCTGCGGCGCCTTGATGAGGCCAGCATATTGCCATAAGGGTTGACCCGCAGCTTGTGCACCCACATCCCATAAGGCGCAGTCGAGGGCGTTGCGAGCAGCGCCTGGAGGCAAAATCGCCTGCACCAGAAGTCGGGCGCTGACAGCGTCGAGAGCCTCAAGCTCGTCTATGACCGCAGCTACCTGGGCAAGGCAACTCTCGGCACTTTCGCCCTGATAGTAAATCGCCGTTGACTCGCCATATCCTAAGTGCTTGCCCTGACTGACCGCGACGACCAGTACGTCGACAATGGTCTTGGCACCGCGCGAAATGATAAACTGGCCCGCGACTGGCCATCGCTCAATCGCGGCAGTTATGCGTAAGGACATGAACACCGACCCCGTGACGAATATACAGGTCCTTTCTGGCCATATGTCGCCAGAATTACAAGGACCTGCCGAGCCAGCGCTTATTTGTCGTGGGTTGCAATCCAGTCTTCCACCAGTGGCGCAATCTTGTCGCGCCACTTGCTGCCGTTGAAAATGCCATAATGGCCGACTTCAGGAGCGAGGTGATATTTCTTGAAACTCTCGGGCAAACTGGTCGAGATTTTCAAGGCTGACTTGGTTTGGCCAATTCCGCTGATGTCGTCGCGCTCACCTTCGATCGCAAGCAGGGCGATATCAGTGATGGCAGCCGGATCAACAAGCTTGCCGCGGTGGGTAAACTCACCCTTTGGCAGCAGGTGCCGCTGGAACACCACGTCGACGGTTTGCAGGTAGAATTCTGCTGTCATGTCGCAAACCGAGCGATACTCGTCATAGAAATCCTTGGTCGCGTCCGCGCTTTCATCGTCACCGATCACGAGGTGCTTGAACATTTCCCAGTGGCTGTTCATGTGATTTCCAAGGTTCATGGTCATGAAGCCGCCAAGCTGCAAAAATCCCGGATACACCTTGCGACCAGAGCCTGGATAACTTGCAGGTACCGTTGCAATCACATTTTGCTGGAACCATGCATGGGGCCGTTCGGTAGAAAGCGTGTTCACAGAGGTCGGCGCTTCGCGGGTATCGATCGGCCCGCCCATCATCGTCAATGTCTTGGGACGGCATGGATTCTTGTCCGCGCTCATCACGGCTGCAGCCGCATAACTTGGCACCGAGGGCTGGCAAACGGCAAGCATATGTGCGCCCGGACCGATATGCTCAAGGAATTCGATCAGATAGTCGACATAATCATCGAGATCGAATCGACCATCTTTCAAGGGTACATCGCGAGCATCGCGCCAGTCGGTGATGTACACCTCATGGCCAGGCAGCATGCGCTCGACAGTGCCGCGCAGGAGCGTTGCATAATGCCCCGACATCGGTGCCACAATGAGCAGACGGGGTTGACCGGCAGGTGCGCCGTCTCGAATGAAATGCTTCAGTTGGCCAAATGGCTTGCGAACCTCGATCTTCTCGGTGACTGCAACTTGCTTGCCGTTGATGACAGTGGTGTCCAGGCCGAATG
>JBATDO010000038.1:0-5689 GCA_049663505.1 Sphingorhabdus sp. | reverse complement strand
TACCGGCACGCTTGTCGACATATTCCGTGATGATCCGCATGCAAGCCTGTTGGGCACAGACGCCTTGCGCGACGGAGTGGATGTGCCAGGCCATTCCCTGCGCCTGGTAATCATGGAGCAAGTGCCTTGGGCACGCCCCGATATCCTGCACCGCGCGCGACGCCTCTCTTATGGTGGCACCGATTATGACGATAGGCTCATTCGTGCCCGTATGGCGCAGGCATTTGGACGACTCATTCGCAGCGCAGGAGACAAGGGTCATTTCGTTCTCCTGTCTTCAGCAGTCCCCAGTCGCCTGCTCACCGCTTTCCCTGCCGGAACACCGGTCAGGCGCGTGACACTCGACGAAGCGATAAAAACAATCAAATCAGGTCTTTCCCCTGTCATGAATTTGCGGCAGGACGCAGGTGAAGTTCTGGACGAGAGAAACCCGATTTGACGCTGACCCTGACATTGTTGCGCCATGCCAAATCCAGCTGGGACGACTCCATCCCGCGGGACTTTGACCGACCTCTGAACAAGAGGGGGGAGAAGGCAGCTATGGTTGTCGGAAGATGGGTGAAGCGCCAAGGCATGACGTTTGACCACGTCGTTGCCAGTCCGGCGGTACGGGTGATCGACACGATCGACCAGTTTGTCAAAGGCAGCGGCGAGCGCATCGATGCGACCTGGGACAGGCGGATCTATCTCGCATCCTCAGCAACCCTGATGGACGTGCTTCGTGACCAGTCGGACCTGCACAAGAGCGTCCTGATGGTCGGCCATAATCCGGGAATGGAAGACCTGGTTTTCGATATCGTGCCAGACGACGGCACATCGCCCTTGCGCGACATCGTCTATGAGAAATTTCCGACCGGAGCCCTGGCACAAATGGAACTCGATATCGACAGTTGGGCCGAAATCGACCGAAAATGTGGAAAATTGACGCAATTCATCCGTCCGCGCGACCTCGATCCGGAACTTGGGCCCGAAAACGAATGACGCCGATCAGCTGGCGACAGGCTCATACAGATGATGCCGATGCCCTGGCTCAATTGGGTGCGGCAACGTTTCTTGAGACATTTGCATTCGACCATCCTGGCAAGCAACTGGTCGCCCATCTGAAATCTGAACACGCTGCGGATTATTATGCTGCAAAGCTGGCTGATGACCAAGTCGACATCCTCATTGGCGAAACACCACTAGGTGCGCCAGTCGGTTATCTGATGATGGTGTCGGCCGAGCATTCGGGCCTTCAGGATGTTGGCGACATCGAACTCAAGCGCATATATCTGCTCGGGCCATGGCAGGGTGGTGGCAACGGAACAGACCTGATGTCGCGAGCCCTCGACATTGCGAAGAAAAGGCAAGCGAAGCGCATTTTGCTGTCAGTCTACGAGAAAAACCACAAGGCGGTTGCCTTTTATGAGCGCGCCGGGTTCACCCAGATCGGCGAAACCGTCTTCATGGTCGGTGACATCGCCTTTCGCGACATGGTCTATGCCAAGTCGCTCTGATACTAAGCTGCAGCAAGTGCAGCTTCGAGCCGATCGCGCACTGCGCGCAGCGCAGAGACATCTGGCAGGACAAACAATTGTGCTGCCTGAGCGGGTGACTCCTGCACAGGTGAACTGGATGCAATTTCTCGTCCACCGGTCACTGTTTTACTCAGATAGTTACGCGCGCCTTTGATGGTATAGCCTTCATTGTGCAGCAAGCGGTGAATTGTTTGCACCAGCACGACGTCGTCCGGACGGTAGAGTCGCCGGCCACCAGCGCGCTTCAATGGCTTCAGCATCGGGAACTGTTCTTCCCAGTAGCGCAATATGTGGGTGCGGACGCCAAGTTCATCGGCCATTTCACCGATGGTGCGAAAAGCATCTGCAGATTTTTCCATGTAGAAAGCCTTATTTCACCTTCTGCCGCATGCCTTGGCTGGCACGGAAGGTCAGCACGCGGCGCGGAGTGATCGGAACTTCCACACCAGTTTTCGGATTGCGGCCTACTCGCTGCCCCTTGTCTCGAAGAACAAATGTTCCAAAGCCGGAAATCTTTACATTCTCACCGTCCAGCAAGGCCGTGGTCATGTGATCCAGGATCGATTCGATCAAGGCTGCGGCATCCGCCCGCGACAATCCAACTTGCCGGTTAAGCATTTCGGCCAAATCAGCCCGGGTTAGTGTACCTGCATCTGCCATGTGTCGTCTCCGGACGTGCGACCCGCCATTGAGAAACCACGCTATATAATATAAATCCCGTATTGTAAAATAAGGATATTGGCATTTCGAACTACATTCGGACGACCGAGGCGCCCCATGTAAACCCACCGCCCATGGCTTCGAGCACGATGATGTCACCCGGCTTTATTCGACCATCGCGAACTGCCACATCGAGTGCAAGTGGGACTGAGGCTGCTGAAGTATTGGCATGCTGGTCAACGGTCAGGATTACCTTTTGGGGATCCAGCCCGAGTTTTTTGGCGGTCGCTTCGATTATTCTGGCATTGGCCTGGTGCGGCACAACCCAGTCCACGTCGTGCGCCTCGATCCCTGCCACCGCAAGCGTCTCGGTCATGACATTTGCCAGGTTTGTCACCGCGTGGCGAAATACCTCGCGTCCCTTCATCCGCAGTTTTCCAACCGTTCCCGTAGTCGATGGTCCACCATCGACGTATAATAGTTCATTGTGCTGGCCGTCGGCATGTAGCCGGGTCGCCAGCGCTCCCCGTACTCCGACTTCACCCGATAGCACGACTGCCCCTGCGCCATCGCCAAACAGCACGCATGTCGCACGGTCTTCCCAGTCGAGAATTCGGCTAAACGTCTCCGAGCCTATGACCAGCGCATTTTTGGCTGAGCCTGCACGGATCATGCTTTCTGCCACCGAAAATGCATAAAGGAACCCGGAACACACCGCTCCCACGTCGAAAGCCACGCCACCATTGGCACCAAGTGCGTGCTGGACAAGGGTGGCTGATGCCGGGAACGTCTGGTCAGGCGTCGCTGTTGCCAGGATGATCAGGTCAATGTCAGCCGCCGTCATGCAAGCGGCTTCGAGCGCGTTACGCGCGGCCTCAGTCGCAAGCGTTGCCGTTGTTTCGTCAGGTTCTGCGATATGCCGAAAACGGATGCCGGTTCGATCAACGATCCAATCATCCGATGTATCAATACGCGACGCGAGCTCAGCGTTGGAAACGCGGTTTCTAGGGAGCGCTGAGCCCGTACCCTTGATGACAGCGCGCAGGGCGTTTTCGGTCATGCCACGTCGATCCTTGCCAGGTCCTGCGCAATGCGCGCGGTGATATCTTCTTCTACCAAGCGCGCGGCGACCTCAACGGCATTGGCGACGCCTTTGACGTTGGCACTGCCGTGGCTCTTTACCACCACGCCATTCAATCCCATGAAAACAGCGCCGTTGTGATTATTCGGGTCAAGATGATGGCGCAGGAGTTCAGTGGCTGGCCGTGAAACGAGGAATCCGAACTTCGAACGAATGGAACTCGTAAATGCTCGTCGCAACAGGTCTGTTACGAACCGGGCCGTCCCTTCGATCGACTTGAGCGCGATGTTACCGGTGAACCCGTCGCACACAACCACATCACAATCCCCGCGGTTGATCTTGTCTGCCTCGACAAAGCCATTGAAATCCATGTGCAGGCCGGATGCATCGCGCAAATGCTGGGCTGCATCGCGCAATTCATCGGTCCCCTTCATCTCCTCGGTGCCGATATTGAGCAAACGCACGCGCGGCCTGTCAAAACCGAAAATTATCCGCGAATATGCAGCACCCATGACTGCGAACTGCACGAGGTTTTTCGCATCGCATTCAGTGTTGGCTCCCAGGTCCAGCATGACGACGTCGGTATCTGTCAAAGTGGGCAGGAGGGCTGCCAGAGCGGGCCGGTCGATGCCTGGCATCGTGCGCAGTGCTAGCTTTGAAATCGCCATCAACGCACCGGTATTGCCCGCGCTGACCGCGGCACTGGCATCGCCTGCCTTTACCGCGTTGATGGCAACTCCCATCGAGCTCGTCTTGGATTTGCGCAGCGCTACGCTCAGCTTGTCTTCGCCGGTAACAACCACGTCGGTGTGGAGAATTTCAGATGCTGCCCGCAGGTTGGGATGCTTATCAAGGGCCGCGCTTATTCGCGCCTCATCCCCGACCAGCAGGAACTTGAAGCTTTCATGCCTATGCCGGGCCAGGGCTGCGCCTGCAACCATGACAGACACGCCTTCGTCGCCGCCCATCGCGTCAATGGCGATACGCGGCTTCATCGACACCAGCAATTCTCCTTACGGGAGGATAAGATCAGGCGACCGCCATCACTTCACGGCCGTTATAATGGCCGCAAGCGTCGCACATATGATGTGGCCGCTTCAGTTCGCCGCAATTTGCGCATTCCTGATAGGCTGCTACTTTCAGCGAATCATGGCTGCGACGCATACCGCGCTTGGAAGGTGAAGTTTTTCTTTTGGGGACAGCCATCTCGGCACCTGTTCCATTTCAAATCAATAAGTTGTGATACATGATAAGTCAAAAAGCTGGTCGTGGCAAGTAATCGCCAGAATCGGCCTGTTGAAACCCGGCATGTCCGTGTGAGCGGCGCGATATACCGCTTTTTCTGCGCTTTGCAACCATAGAGATAGAGGTTAGAGCGACTTCTTCGAACAGGGAGAGAATATATGTTGAGTTTACCGGTAACGCTGACCATCGCGGCAGGCGCCGCACTTGTGAATATCTGGCTCATGGTTCGCTGCGGGCAGGCCCGGACAAAGGGTGGTGTGTCCATTGGGGATGGCGGCGACGAATTCCTGATTCGGCGGATGCGGGCACATGCAAATTTTGTCGAAAGCGCACCGTTCGTGCTCATCCTGCTCGCTGCGCTTGAAATGACCAGTGGAACCAGTGACTGGCTCTGGGGCATAGGCATCGTCTATGTCATCGGCCGTTTCGCTCATGGCCTGGGCATGGATGGGGGCCCGCTGGCCAAGGGCCGCATGGTCGGAACGCTCATTACGTTCATCACACTCCTGGGGCTGGCAGGCTGGGCCTTGTGGACGGTATATTCGGCAGTGCTATAACTCAGCGCGCAGCAAGCACATCGTCGGCCACGAACATGTTGTTGCGACGTTCGTAGCCGAACTGGCTGGTTGGCCCGTGTCCAGGGATGAAGGTAACATCATCCCCGAGCGGCCATAATTTGCGCGTGATGGCATCGATAAGGTCGGCATGGTTGCCACGAGGAAAATCCGTGCGACCGATCGAGCCCTGGAAGAGAACGTCGCCGACGATAGCCAGACGGCTGGGCGCGTGGTAAAAGACCACGTGTCCCGGTGTGTGCCCCGGACAATGAATGACATCGAGCACCAGATCTCCAACGGTCACAGTGTCGCCATCGACAAGCCAGCGGTCGGGTTCGAATACCTGGCCATTCACGCCGTATTTTCGACCATCCTCGGCGAGCTGCGAAATCCAGAATAGGTCGTCAACATGTGGCCCCTCGATCGGCACACCCAACTCCTTGGCCAATATCCCGGCTTCGCCACAATGATCGATATGGCCATGGGTAATCAGGATCTTCTCGATTTCAACGCCCGTTTGCGCAATCGCGTCCTTCAACTTGGGCAGATCACCGCCGGGATCGACCAACGCCCCCTTGTTGGTTTTCGTGCACCAGAAAAGCGTACAATTCTGTTGCAACGGCGTCACC
>JBATDO010000037.1:0-2608 GCA_049663505.1 Sphingorhabdus sp. | reverse complement strand
GCCCGAACACTGTGTGAATCAAGCTCCAGGATATCATGTGCCAGTTTCTGCACTCGTTCGAGATCGGGACCTGACGCTTGCCAGGCCAAATGAAATGGTCGAACCACGACACTGGCAGCATCAGCGTGCAAACGCTGTTCGATTTGCATCACATGTACCATAAATTCAATTATTCCGACAAAGAGAGGAGGTCACGGATTGTACAATTTGCGAGTTGAAATGACAGCACCGATTCTGCGCCTTCGTTCAGATTTACTCCACGCGGGTTGATCCCGTCGCGACAACTTCCACTTTCCGGAAACGCAACAACGACACCACGATCATTCGCCCCTGCAAACCAGTCGAACGCCCGGGCCGCGTTGGTCAACCAGGTCGTGTCTGCAGTTGCTGCATATGCCGCAGCCGCAGCGTCTATTGCTGCCCAAATTTCCACCGGTTGCTGGTCAAATGCCCTTGGGAGTTCGTAGCTACAGCCGAAACTCTCTGATCCGACTGGTCGAAAATTTCCGTTGGGGGCAGTTTGAATTTCCGTCATCCATCTTAATGTGTCAAGCCCGTCCTTGATCCAGTCCGTGCGGTCCATTCGCATTCCCGCCCGGATCATAGCTTCACTCATTCGGCAGTTATCGTATGCGAGCACGGGTTCGAACCATGGCCAGTCAGTTTTGCGATGGGTGGCCAGCAAAGTTTGCAACCGCTCTGCGCCATTTTTGAGCATGGCCTGCGCCTCGGCATGCGATTGATCGCTTTCGAGCATGTAATCTGCACCGAGCGTTACAAAGGCTGTTGCCCTCGGGGACAATAACCCATGCGCAGATATTGCTGTGCGATCAAAAAGCCCCCGCGCCCATTTGCGGATGCCATCGCTGTGACCTTCCAGGCAGGTCGCTCCCAAGGCCCAAAGGGTTCGACCACAGCTGTCATGCGATCCAGCCTCTTCCAGCCAGTTGCGGCCATAGTCCATGAAATTGCGAAACTCGCCGCTTTGGTCATTCCAGGCACTTTCGACAAAGCCAGCAAATACGGTCGCAAGTCGACTGCGATGAGGTTCAGCCATGTCGCCCAGCCGGTTTGTCAGCATCAGGCCACGGGCATTGTCATCGACACAGTAGCCGTGCGCGCGATTTGGAACGTCGAAAATGCTATGTTGTAAAATGCCCGTGCTGTCGCAAATGCGAAGCAGGCCTTCTATCCCGATTGGTCCAATAGCGCGCGGCGCTGATGGCTTGACCCTGACCGCCTCAACCAACGCAAGCGTTGAATGCGCGACTGCAGACCAGATCATGTTACGTCCCTGTTGATATGCCCTTTTTTGCAGAGCATTCCGGCGTTCCGGATCACGTAACAAAGAGGAAATCTCGCGAGCGATGGCGGCGCTATCGCCGAATGGCACCAGGACACCGGCATCTTGAGCCAGCAATTCCACCGCATGCACATAAGGCGTTGAAATAACAGCCTTTCCTAGTGCTACCGCGTAAGACAGAGTGCCCGAGGTCGATTGGGCAGCCCCTGGGTAGGGCGTAATGTAAATATCTGCGGCCTCGATAAGGTCGAGCAATTCGGAATTGCCCAAAAAGGCATCGATCCAGTGAACATGACCTGAAACACCTAAGGAGTCAGCTTGCGCATGCAAACGTGCACGATAAGCTTCGCCCTCGCTCGCCAGGAGATTGGGATGTGTCGCGCCGACTATGCAATAGAGTAGGTCTGGGTGTTCCCTAACCACATCGGGCAGGGCTGCGATTACTGCCTCGATGCCCTTGCTAGGGGAAAGAAGCCCGAAGGTCATCAATATCTGACGTCCATCAAATCCAAATTTGCGCTTGAACTGTTCCGTACGACCAAAGGGGCGATCAGGCACACCGTGCGGAATGAACACGACTTGGCTGGATTCTGCGCCATAAACCTCAAGCAACAAAGAGCGCGCCCGGTCGGACATCACAATCAGAGTTGTAGCGCGCGCAACCAATCGTCTTACCACGCGCATCTGGTGCGTGTCGGGATCCGGTAAAACAGTATGCATCGTGATCATCAGCGGCGCGGTGATACGATCGACAAGTTCAAGAACCATATCGCCAGCTGGCCCACCAAAGAGACCGAACTCGTGCTGCAGCCAAACAATGTCCGCGTCGTTAGCATTTATGTGGTCGGCTGCTGCCACAAAGCTGGACTTCTGGCTGTCTACGATGCAGCAGGTCACTGCGTCATCAAACACAATATCATCGTCAGCAGATGTCATTGCATAGACGTCGATGATGGTATGGCCTGATTCCATCATGAGAGCTGAACGGATATCGGCGGTGAATGTTGCGATACCGCATCTGCGCGGTGTGTAGCCACCGATCAGTGCTATGCGGGTTTTGACATGTGTCGAGACCGATTGTGGAATGGCACAAGCATCGAAGTCAACTGCACTGGTTACAGGAAGATTATACACGGCCGTCTTCTCCTGATGAATAAGCGAAGTGCGCCCCGACCGAGGGAGGGGGTGTGGTCGGGGCGCGATGACGCGGGGGGGCGCGCCAAATTTTTGGGCAATCATTGCAAGTGGCGATGCCGTAAGCAATTGATCGACTTAGATAACGTAATTTTTCCCGCTATTCATGAC
>JBATDO010000036.1:0-7495 GCA_049663505.1 Sphingorhabdus sp. | reverse complement strand
CCGTCCAGATAGGCCCGTGCCTTCTTGACAGTGTCGCAATTGGGGATGCCGAATAAAGTGACGGGCATAATTATCCTTTCTTGGCCAGAATGAATGACGGTCCTGAAAGTTCTTCAAGGACCGCATCCCGGACTTCACCTGCATTCAATAGAATTTAAGTATCGGGTTTAGCAACATGGTTCATGTTATGCTGATTGGCCATCAGGACGCAGCCGATGCGCAAAAAAATGGGCGGACCGTCATTGTGACGGTCCGCCTCAAAGGTGGGTCGGACAATTCGACGTTTAATTTTTGGAGAACTGGCCGCGAATGGCGCCATTTGGATATTCAACGGTCGCTATCTGAACGAAATAGGCGCTTGGCGAGTTCTCGAATGAATCCTCCTGCCATTCGGACTTCTTCACGCAATTTTTCCAGCCCCCCTCGTTGGCCTCACGCAAACGCAACACGACAGGGCCAGTCATACCAGGCGCGCCGCGATTGATCGTGACCGAAGTGATCTCCGCCAGTCCGCGTGCGTCGTTGATATCATAACAGACCTGGTTGAGCTCGTCCGAGACCGTCAACTCGGCCTTGGCATAGCCATCAGGGTCACCTCTTGACGATACGACCTGTGAACCTGACAACGTCGCATACCTGGTCTCGGCGACTGCTTCTCCGACCGCTTCCTTCACCGTGGCACATCCAGACAAAGCAAGCGAAGCGAGGAGCGCGGACGATGAAATCGCTGCAAATTTAGTGAAGTACATTGTGGCTTCCAGTTTCAAAAAAGGGCGCTCGCCTCCATTAGCGAAACCAAGCGATATCTGGACAACTGCTTCGGGGAACAAAAGGTTCCGTCGTAGCAATTTTAAGCGCCGTGATAGGCTATCACCATCTTGTCGGCAGCACTTGAAGCCGCACTGCGGGCCTTGTCTGTATCGTTGTCGGACACGCGCGCCAACGTGACGGCCATCCGGCGAAAAGGACGTGTTGCTGGTTTGCCGAATATCCGTGCGTCGACATGGACATCCGCGCTTCCTAGGGCCAGTGCTTCAGCCAGCCCGCCGATACTGAAATCTTCAGCATTGCGGTCGGCGAGAACGACTGCGCTTGCAGACGCTCCGAGCAACTCGATCTCGGGGATGGGAAGGCCCAGAATTGCACGGACGTGGAGGTCGAATTCACTCAAGGTCTGGGATACAAGCGTGACCATGCCCGTGTCGTGGGGACGCGGCGAAAGTTCCGAGAAGATGACGTCATCGCCCTTCACGAAAAACTCCACTCCAAACAGTCCGTGGCCACCCAGCGCGTTGACGACCTTTTCCGCCATGTCTTGCGCCGATCGAAGGGCTGCTGCAGACATGTGGGCTGGCTGCCAACTCTCGCGGTAGTCTCCACGTTCCTGTCTGTGTCCGATCGGCGGGCAAAAATGGACGCCATCAATTGCCCGAACGGTCAGGAGCGTGATTTCATAATCGAAATCTATGAATCGCTCGGCGATTACCCGCAGCCTGTCGCCTCTCATGCCGGCTGCAGCATAATCCCAGGCAGAATCGATTTCGCTTGCAGCATGTAATGTGCTTTGGCCCTTGCCGGACGATGACATGACTGGTTTGACGACCAGAGGTAGTCCCAATTCCGCAACAGCTGCCTGCAACTCCTGTCGGCTTTCGGCATAAAGATATCGCGACGTGTTGAGATTCAGTTCAATGGAGGCGAGGTCGCGAATGGCGTCGCGATTCATCGTCAATTGCGCTGCGCGTGCAGAGGGTACTACGGTAAAACCCCTGGCTTCGTAATCGGCCAATATCTCGGTCCGGATGGCTTCAATTTCCGGTACGATAAAATCGGGTTGATGCTTTTCGATCGCCTCGCCCAATGCATTGCCATCGAGCATCGAGAATATCTCGAACTGGTCGGCCAGTTGCATGGCTGGGGCATCGGCATAGCTGTCGCAGGCGATTACATGGCAACCTAGGCGCTTGGCCGAGATAACGAACTCACGCCCCAGTTCACCTGATCCGAGTAACAATATTTTTGCAGTTGGGTTCATTTGTGCCATTCTTTGGTGTCGTGGTCTGGATGTTGTCGGTTGCTTGCCTTTATGGCGGCCGCCCAAATCGACTGGCTTGGTTGCGCGGTTTCGCCACAATCGGGTACGTCGTTGAGCATCGCAAACCACGCCATTCGTCCTTCGATCCCTTCATGGGTCACAGGAGGAAATGCTGCCGGATTGTCGAGTGAACCGACGGTGAAACCGATCCGGTCCGAGGCGAGGTCATTGTAGAAAAGTGGCGTGCCGCAACAGCTGCAGAACCCGCGCTCGACATTTTCAGAGCTGCGCCAGGTTGAGGCCGTGCCGCGTGTCCATCTCACCATGGCCTTGGGAGCTGAAACTAATGCAGCAAACAGATTTCCAACGGCCTTTTGGCACATGCGGCAATGGCAAAGGTGGCTGTTATCCATCACGGCATCGCTATGATAGCGTATTGCACCGCACTGGCACCCACCCGAAACTGGAATATTGATGATTTCCATTGCAACGCCTTCTTTGCTCCAACTTTCCCCGGGTGCAATAGTGAAAAACATGAGGCCAGCATTATTGCCTTTTTCGGTCCGGGCGCAGTCGGAACCTCAAGCAGGGCGTATCCCGAAGATGTATTGGAGCCAAGGGGGATCGGTACAAATGCCTATGTGAGCCGCCCTCATTCAATCGGTTCGCGCCTAGGGCCGTTGTCATCTTGTCTCTGGATGGCCTGTCTCCGACACAACGTCTTCCTTTTCAGATCTTGATGGCGTTAGTCGGGCGTCGTCTTGTTCTTGTCGAAAAACTACCGATTCCGTAACGGAAATTGGTGTTTCAAGCATCTTGCCTTCATGCGGTTCCGATCGGTAGCGTGAGGGGATAATAATGACATGGGCCTCAAGGAGAAGCAGCGCATCAGGACATGCGCTGGCCGATACGGATGCACAAGCGCAGGGCGATGCCGAACCTCGAGCGGAATCGCTGAATGACGATGCAACGGATAATCGAATGAAGTGGTTGGTTCGCGAAATCCTCCCGCACCAGAAGTGGTTGCAGAACCTCATTGCCCGGCGGTTCCCGCGACAGCGTGATGTTGATGATATTGTGCAGGAGAGCCTTGAACGGATCATGACAGTTCATGATCCCTGGTCCATCGGCAATCCCAGAGCCTATCTTGGTCGAACTGCAATCACCGTCATCCTGGGCCGGCTCCGACGCGAAAAGGTGGCGCGTATCGAACACCATGACGATCTTGAGGCATTGGGGTTTCAATGCGAATTGCCGTTGCAAGACCGCATTCTCGAAGATCGTGAAATGCTATCACGGGTTGAAAAGGCGCTTGCCGAGCTTCCTGAGCGTACTCAGGAAGTGGTGCGCCTGCGTCGCTTTGAAAACACGTCACTGCGTGCCACTGCAGAGCGGTTGGGGTTGAGCCAGAGTTCAATCGAAAAGCATCTCAGGCGTGCGATGGCCCATGCACGTTCTGCAATTGATCAACACGGCGAATGTCCCGACACCCAAGGCGATTGAACGCCGATCATGTGCGCCCTTTGCAGTCCATATCTTCGCCGCTCGTGAAAGGTTGAGCACGACTAGTGTATCAGCCCGAAGGTGTCCGCAGGAGCCTGGGTGAGGATTGACCGACGGGCAGGAAAACGAAACGCGTTGAACAACAGCGAAAGATCCAGACCATGCTTTGCCATGTCACCAACTATCAGTCGACGCGCATATTAGATGTCCGCCCGATATCAGGCTAACCAATGAATGGTGGCACGCATGCACCAAGCGGCCTGAAACGCTTCGCCGCACGCTTGTCTCATTTTACCCGCACAATCTGCGATCTTTCAGCCGCGTTCATGCGCCAGAAAGGATAGCCTGACCAGCAGGGCAACCGATATGGTCATGACCGGTGTGCATGCCGCAATAGCCTGTGCTGTGAGCGGTTAGAAAGACCTGATCGTCGGGCACGACATCAGGGCTTAGGGTCAGACGAAAAGTCAAAAGCAAGGGGGCCTAATGTTAATATTTGGAGGAAAAGAGTAATGAATATCATTTCAAAAAGGCCGAAGATCAGTTTCCTGCTTGCCACCCTTGCAATGGGAGCCCCGGTCGGTGTGTCTGCGCAGCAGGACAAGCCAGACGGTCGAGATATTATCGTGAACGGACAACAGGAAATGCCATCGGCTAATCCCGATGCTGCGATGGCCGCCACTCCTCCGGTCAAAGGGCCTGAAATCAAAGGGATCATTTCCGCTCGCAGCGGCGACAGGATACAAGTCACGACCGAAGACGGCGCCAGGACAATTATTGCCATCAACGAGTTCACCCGGATCAAGGCCAGCGCGGGCCTTTTTGGCGGTAATCGAGGCAAGCTTAACGGGAACTCACTGCTCAACGGTCTGCCAGTCACTGTCAAGACCTTGCAACTGGGCGATCAGCTGGTGGCGAGCCAGATCAACTTGCGAAACAACGACCTGAAAACCGCGACAATGATCCGTAATGGCACGGCCCAAGGCTTTGCAGAACAGACAGCGGCGACCGAAGCGCTGCGCGGGCGCATGGGTGATATCGACGAGTATAACATCAAAGGGACGACAAACGTGAACTTTGACACTGGCAAGGCGGTGCTCTCCGATCAAGGTAAAGCCGACCTTTGCGCGACAGTGAGTGCGGCCGAGGGCATGAAGAACTCGCTGATCCTTGTTGTTGGTTACACCGATTCAACCGGAAGCGATGAATTTAACCAGCAGCTGAGCGAAAAGCGAGCCAGCCGTGTCGTCAATCACATTCAGCAAGCCTGCGGCTGGAAGCCATATCGCATGCTCACCCCGACCGGGATGGCCGAAGCGGACCCCTTGGCGAGCAATGACACCGTCGACGGCAAGGCACAAAACCGGCGCGTTGCTGTGAATATCTTGGTCAGCAAGGGCCTTGAAGGACTTTGAATCTCGCGGGGGACGGGCTGTTTGCCCGCCCCCCGACATTCTTGACACTTAGTGGCGATATTGGTGCTGACCGTAGTTCGATACTTGGATGTATTGATGGAATAATGAGGTGGAGCAGCCCGACGGGAGCGCAGGTCATTGCACCCTGCCTTTCAATCTTACATCTCGCGCTCCGGCATTTCTCTCGACGCAGAGGGTAAGGAATCCTGAGCCGCAGAGGCTATCGCGCAAGCTGAGCTTGCGCGTTGAGAGAGAGTTTGCGCGATTGCCTGTTTAGTTGCGCGGCTCCTCTTTTAATTGCGTATTGATTTACATGATTGCGTGATGACATGCCCGCGCAACTAACGAGAGTGCTTTTGGACCGACCGATTCCCGAACCAACTCTTGAGGCAATTGCCCTGCAACCCGACGGCGCGTCGCTCGCCCAAAACGCACTTCTCCAGACCCAAAAAGATAATTCTTTTAACAATGTTAAATCGAAAAAATTACCGTCAGGGGCTGTTGTGATCCTGCCGGTAAGGAGCAATTTTAGAGGTGAAAAGGGCAGCCGATACCGTCAACACGACCAGAGAATTTGAAATTGACCCGCCGATTGTCGCTGAATGGAGTTGCAGTTAAACTGTTTTATATCAGTGTGGTATACCGTAAAATATTGTAGAATGGGATGTCTGTAGGGGCGAAAGTCATTCCCACTCTATTGTAAACAAGACATTTTTATCTTTTATATTCAATGGCTTATTTTCCTGCTAATTGGTAATACCATGAAAAATACCATGCTCAGAAAAGGCTTAACAATATTTTGAAAAATTGCCTACTGAGCGCTGCCGCACAGCTCCATAGGCCGCTTTCCTGGCTTTGCTTCCAGATGTATGCTCTTCTGCTCCTGCAGCTAATGGATCACCGCAAACAGGTTACTCGCCTGGGGATTCCCTTTCGACCCGAGCATCCGTATGAGACTCATGCTCGATTATTATTATTATAGAAGCCCCCATGAATAAATCGCTCATCATTTTCGGCATCGTCAACATAACCTCGGACAGTTTCTCCGATGGAGGCCGGTATCTGGCGCCAGACGCAGCCATTGCGCAGGCGCGTAAGCTGATGGCCGAGGGGGCAGATGTGATCGACCTCGGTCCGGCATCCAGCAATCCCGACGCCGCGCCTGTTTCGTCCGACACAGAAATCGCGCGTATCGCGCCGGTGCTGGACGCGCTCAAGGCAGATGGCATTCCCGTCTCGCTCGACAGTTATCAACCCGCGACGCAAGCCTATGCCTTGTCGCGTGGTGTGGCCTATCTCAATGATATTCGCGGTTTTCCAGACGCTGCGTTCTATCCGCAATTGGCGAAATCATCTGCCAAACTCGTCGTTATGCATTCGGTGCAAGACGGGCAGGCAGATCGGCGCGAGGCACCCGCTGGCGACATCATGGATCACATTGCGGCGTTCTTTGACGCGCGCATCGCGGCGCTGACGGGTGCCGGTATCAAACGCAACCGCCTTGTCCTTGATCCCGGCATGGGGTTTTTTCTGGGGGCTGCTCCCGAAACCTCGCTCTCGGTGCTGGCGCGGTTCGATGAATTGCGGCTGCGCTTCGATTTGCCGGTGCTTCTGTCTGTTTCGCGCAAATCCTTTCTGCGCGCGCTCACAGGCCGTGGTCCGGGGGATGTCGGGGCCGCGACACTCGCTGCAGAGCTTGCCGCCGCCGCAGGTGGAGCTGACTTCATCCGCACACACGAGCCGCGCCCCTTGCGCGACGGGCTGGCGGTATTGGCGGCGCTGAAAGAAACCGCAAGAATTCGTTAACTGCACATTCGGGATATTTCTCTATATTCGCGGTTCAGCAGGCATGTCCCCTTTGAGGGCGACCCGACGACAGGATAATCGACCTTATGGTGCGCAAATATTTCGGCACAGACGGTATTCGTGGCAAAGCCAACGAAGGCGCGATGACGGCGGAAACCGCCTTGCGCGTCGGCATGGCGGCTGGCCGTGTCTTTCGTCGCGGTGACCACCGCCATCGTGTCGTGATCGGCAAGGATACGCGCCTGTCGGGCTATATGCTTGAACCCGCGCTCACAGCCGGTTTCACCTCGATGGGCATGGACGTATTCCTTTTTGGCCCGCTGCCGACAACGTATAGGAAGAATAAACGCCCTTTTCACCCAAGTCCAACAGCTTTGGACCGCAGTTGACTCTTTCGACACCCCTGCGATGCAACCCAATCCGGCTGACGGGGAGCCAGCAACGCTGAAAATTTACCCTCCTCTTTCCCACTAGCGGCTCCTTTTCCGACAACCAGCACGGCGGATCCCTGCCGCGGCGCTGTGAACGCAGCATTTTGATTGGTATCGTTGGCCTTCAGGCTCGTCAGTCAAACAGACCCAGGAGCAGCTCAGCCGGTGGCGCCCGGCTTTCGGGTAACGCCCTGGTCCCGCTGGTTTCGGCTTTGTGCTTCAGGTGATCAAGGATCTGCTTGATCACTATAGGGTCTTCAATGCAGGCGATGACTTTCATGGCGCCGCCGCAGCCGCTGCAGGTC
>JBATDO010000035.1:0-9200 GCA_049663505.1 Sphingorhabdus sp. | reverse complement strand
AGGGTGAAGTTCACCAAAATCCTTGCTTTTGTCCGCTGCCATGCTGAGCGCTGCAATCAAGCGCTCAGCTGCCACAGGTTTGATAATATAGTCCGAGGCACCAGCGCGCATCGCATCGATGGCAGCCTCATTCGACCCGATGGCAGTGAGGAGCAATATTGGGAGCGCGGGTCGGCGAGATTTGAGCTCTGAGATTAGTGATGCTGCATCCGATCCTGGCACCCATTGATCCAGGATGATTGCATCGAGCATCATTCCGTCTTGGGTGCCGAGCATCGCAATGGCCGTTTCTGCGTCGCGGGCGAAGACCGTTCGCCATCCAGCACGCGACGCAATAGCGGCGACAAGCCGGCATTGGGCAGGCTCGTCGTCAACAAGCATCAGCAATCGGGTCTCGCGTTCGTTCATGCACCGTCCATGTGTTGATCCAAGGAAAGTCGTGGTAACGAAAAGGAGTAAAGACCCGATTAAGCACAGCGAAAATTTCTTGATGGGGCGCTTGAGCAATATTAATTCACGGGTTAAGGCACGAACAGATGAAAATATCAGATGGAGGCAAGAATGGGCGAGCAACAGGATATCACTGCAGCAAAGCAGACCTATGAAGGCGTATTGAAATTGCTGAAATGGGGTACAATAGCGTCAGTTGCAGTTACTGCGATCGTCGTTCTGATCATCGCCACCTGAAATGGTGAAAATCGCCGTTCTGAGAGAAACTGCCCGTGGCGAAACCCGGGTTGCCGCGTCGGCTGAGACTGTGAAGAAATTCATTGGTCTGGGGGCTGAAGTTGCCGTTGAGGCAGGTGCAGGCCTTCTCGCTTCGATCAGTGATGCCGAATATAGCGCTGCCGGTGCGACAATAGGTACCGGTGACGCCACCATAAATGGGGCACATATTGTTTTGGGGGTTCAGGGACCTGAGCCTGCCGCTCTGGCAGGCGTTGCTCCAGGCGCATGGATTGTAGCAAGTCTTGATCCATTCATTCAGCGATCGCGGATTGAAGAATATGCAAAGACCGGAGTTGAAGCGCTGGCGATGGAATTCATGCCGCGTATCACCCGTGCACAATCGATGGATATATTGTCCTCGCAGTCTAATCTGGCCGGATACAAGGCAGTTATTGATGCCGCCAGCAATTATGGTCGCGCTTTTCCGATGATGATGACTGCAGCAGGCACGGTCTCTGCAGCGCGTGTCTTTATCATGGGAGTAGGTGTGGCTGGGCTGCAGGCTATAGCAACTGCACGACGCCTCGGTGCTCAGGTGTCTGCGACCGACGTTCGCTCTGCAACCAAGGAGCAAATCGAATCACTCGGCGCCAAGGCAATCTTTGTCGAAAATGTCGCCGGAATCGAGGGCGAGGGAGCCGGGGGTTATGCGACTGAAATGTCGGATGAATACAAGATGGCCCAGGCAGAATTGGTTTCGGCTCATATAGCCAAGCAAGATATTGTCATAACGACAGCTCTCATTCCAGGTCGGGCAGCGCCCCGGCTTGTGTCGGATGCCCAAATCCAGACGATGAAGAGGGGGAGCGTGCTGTTCGACCTTGCCGTAGCGCAGGGCGGCAATGTCGAAGGGAGTGTTCCCGACCAGATAGTCGAGAAGCACGGAGTGAAGATCATCGGCTATGCTAACACCCCGGCCCATCTTGCGGCCGATACGTCGGCACTGTTTTCGCGTAATCTGTTCAATTTCCTCTCAGCGTTTTGGGACAAAGAGGCGGGGCGGCCCGTATTGCCAGAAGACGACGAAATTACCGTGGCGATCCGGCTTACCAAGGGCGGAAAGATCGTGAACGACCGCCTTTTGGGCTGACGGAGAGTATATATATGGACTTCATTTCAATCCTGTCGATCTTCGTGATGGCCTGCTTTGTAGGTTATTATGTCGTATGGTCGGTCACGCCTGCATTACATACGCCGCTAATGGCGGTCACTAATGCGATATCGTCTGTCATTATCGTGGGGGCACTTATTGCTGCCGCAGCGGAAGGGTCGCCCACGTCAAAGTGGCTCGGCTTGATCGCGGTCGCAATGGCAAGTGTAAATATCTTTGGAGGCTTCGCAGTTACTGCTCGAATGCTCGCAATGTACAAGAAGAAGGAGCGCTAGGCGCATGGAACATGCAATGCCTCCGGCTTGGGTTATGCTGGCTTACCTGATTTCAGGCATCTTTTTCATCTTGGCGCTGCGCGGGCTCTCATCGCCGTCAACATCGCAGCAGGGTAATCGTTTTGGCATGGCCGGCATGCTGATTGCTGTTGTGACCACATTGATTACGCATGAGGTTGCTTCCTTGCCCGAAATTATCGGGGCAATTGCCATAGGCGGTACAATCGGGTGGGTAACGGCACGCCGGATCGCAATGACCGATATGCCTCAGCTTGTGGCTGCTTTCCACTCGCTTGTCGGGTTGGCCGCAGTGCTGGTTGCAGTTGCTGCTTTTCTCAATCCCGTGGCTTTCGGGATTACCGGCAGCGACGGAACGATCTTGGGGGCAAGTCGAGTTGAAATGATACTGGGCGTCGCGATCGGTGCCATAACCTTCTCAGGATCGGTCATTGCCTTTTTGAAGCTCAACGGAAACATGTCAGGTGCTCCTATCATGTTGCCCGCACGCCACTTGATTAACATTGGCATTTTGCTTGCGATTGCGTTTTTCACCTTTGGTTTTTGGCACACGCAGTCGCCGATGGATTTCTGGATCGTGGTTGGTCTCTCATTCCTCATCGGCTTCCTGCTGATAATTCCGATTGGTGGCGCTGATATGCCAGTGGTTGTGTCCATGTTGAACAGCTACTCGGGGTGGGCTGCAGCTGCGATGGGCTTCACGCTCCACAATACCGCAATGATTATCACAGGTGCGCTGGTGGGATCATCTGGTGCAATTCTATCCTACATCATGTGCAAGGCAATGAACCGCAGCTTCATCAGCGTAATTGCCGGTGGCTTTGGAGTTGCTCCAGAAGCCTCGGCAGCCGGAGCCAAGACAGATAGGCCGTGGAAACGTGGGTCTGCCGAGGACGCTGCCTATATGATGCAACAAGCCGAAAGCGTGATTATCGTTCCCGGATACGGCATGGCGGTGGCGCAAGCGCAGCATATCGTTCGCGAAATGGCTGATTTGCTAAAGAAGGAAGGGGTTAGCGTCAAATATGCCATTCACCCGGTGGCCGGACGCATGCCCGGGCACATGAATGTGCTGCTGGCCGAAGCAAATGTTCCATATGATGAAGTATTCGAGCTGGAAGACATCAATAGCGAATTTGCGCAAACAGACGTTGCATTCATTATCGGTGCCAATGATGTCGTCAATCCGGCGGCAAAGACCGACAAGTCATCGCCTATTTACGGCATGCCCGTCTTCGACGTGGACAAGGCAAAAACTATTTTCTTCATCAAGCGATCGATGGGGGGCGTGGGTTATGCCGGAGTGGACAATGACATATTCTACATGGATCAAACGATGATGCTACTGGCTGATGCCAAAAAGATGGTCGAGGATATTGTGAAGGCACTGCAGCACTGATGCGTAAATTGGGCCTGATCGGCGGGATGAGTTGGTATTCGTCCGAGACATATTATCGCAGGATAAACACGCAGGTCATGCGCCGGACCAACGGCTCATGCAACGCCCCGCTAATCATAGAAAGCTTGAATTTTTGCGACCTGGCCCGAGCCACAACGGCCCAGGACTGGGACCATGTCGCCCATGTTCTCATGGCTTCAGCAGAACGTCTCGAAAATGCAGGTGCAACGGCAATTCTCGTTTGTGCAAATAGTATGCATAAGGTCCATGATCGCATCGTTGCATCTGTTGGTGTGCCAGTCATTCATATTGCAGACGCGGTTGGCTTGAAAATGAAGCAGGCTGGTGTCCAGTCGGCGGCACTGCTTGGGACATCAAATGTCATGGCAGAAAACTGGTACCGCCAGCGGCTTGTGAAGCATGGCGTTACCTTGATGCCGGCAGAAATGGACGATGTAAAAGACCTAGATCGGATCATTTATGAAGAACTCATGCTGGGTAAGGCAACTCGGGAATCGGAAAGAATGCTAAAGACGATCATCACGGAGATCGACCAACAGGGAATTAAGGCGGTCGTTTTGGGATGTACCGAACTCGACATGATCGTCGACACAAAGGCAAACGTACTGCCGATCTATGACAGCACTGAAATTCACGCGGATGCAGGCGTGGACTGGATATTGGGCGACACGCCCTAAACAGGCTTGGCAAGCGGCAACTGATCGGGCATCCTTTGCCAATGAGGATGAGAAAAATTGGTCTCGCTGGCGCTGCAATCTGCGCGCTAATTCAACCTGCATTTGCACGCACAATCTCGGTCGCACCCGGCGAAGGGGGGCAGGAGCGGCTGCAAGAAGCCTTGATTTCAGCAGAGCCTGGCGACGTGGTCGAGCTTTCCGCAGGCCGTTTCCTCTTGACCGACGGATTGTCCCTCGATGTCGATAAAGTGACTTTGAAGGGGCAGGGGGCAGCTCAAACTATCCTGGACTTCTCCAACCAGCAGGGCGCTGGAGAAGGGCTTTTGGTTACTTCGGACGATGTTGTCCTGCGTGAATTTGCTGTTGAAAACAGCAAGGGCGACGGCATAAAATCCAAGGGCGCAGATCGAATTATCTACCATCAGCTTCGCGTTGAGTGGACGGGCGGGCCAAAGCCCACCAATGGTGCTTATGGGATCTATCCTGTTGAGAGCAAGAATGTTTTGATCGACTCAGTGCTTGTACGCGGGGCATCTGATGCTGGAATATATGTCGGTCAGTCAGACAATATCATCGTGCGTGAATCAACCGTGCTTGAGAATGTGGCGGGGATTGAAATCGAAAACAGCTACAACGCCGATGTCCATGACAATATCGCGACGAAAAACACCGGTGGTGTCCTAGTGTTCGATTTACCCAACCTGCCGCAAATGGGTGGCCACAATGTGCGCATTTTTGACAATATCATTGTTGAAAACATGACGCCAAATTTCGCTCCAAAGGGCAATATCGTAGCCAACGTTCCGACGGGTACCGGTATAATGGTCATGGCCAACCGCAATGTTGAGATATTTGACAATATTCTGAGCGAAAACGGCACCACGAATATAATGATTGTTGGATATCGGTTCGCTTACACTGATGGGAAATATGACCCACTCCCACAAGATATCATGGTATGGGACAATCAGCACGGCCGCGCAGGATGGGACCCCCAGTTTCGTGGTAGCAAGGAAATAGCAGCAGCGATGGGTGGTAATTTCCCACCGATATTCTGGGACGGGGCAGGTGGTCCTGAAAAGTCCCCAATTATTGGTGACAATGTCGATGCTATTTCACTTGGCCTTAGCGCTATTTCGGCTGATCCGGCGTCCGCCCGGCCTGTGCCATTGGCTCATACTGCTTTGCGGATGGCCCGGCTACCTTCCATCAAGATGCCTGAAGCAATGGAAGCGGCCATTCGTTGATGCGAGCACTGCTGCCAGCGGCGGCATTGTTTATAGCCGCGGTTGCTATGGCCCAATCAAATCCGCGAATGTCAGTCGGCCCTGTCGAGGCGGCGGCCAATCCGCCTGTTCTGTCGGCGTTTGGATTCTTTAAAGACGGATCCCACGAACCTTCTGCGTCACTTTTGCCCTATAATTTACGCACACCCCTATTTTCCGATTATGCTGAAAAGCAACGGTTCATGCATTTACCTGCTGGTGCCACGATCAAAGTTGATGGAAGCGGCAAACTCGAATTTCCTGTAGGTACAGCGCTAATCAAGAGCTTTGGATATCCTTCCCCCGCGGGTAGGTTGAAGATCATCGAAACGAGAGTTTTACTTCATCGTAACGAGGGATGGGTAGCGCTCCCCTATGTGTGGCGCGGTGATGGCAGCGACGCCGATCTGCGTGTGGGTGGCACACGCATGGCTGTGCAACTCGAAAGGGCTGACCGCCAAGTCTTGGACATTAGCTATGCCGTTCCGAACAAGAATCAATGCAAGCAATGCCATTCATCAAATAATTCGGTAATGCCCATCGGACCAGTTTGGCAAAATATGGAATTCCCGCGGGCGGGCGACAAGGTTGCTTTCATTCAACGATTGCGTTTTGAGCGCGCACCATTGCCGCAGGAAGCGAAGTGGGACGACGTCAACTCTGGAACTATCGATGAGCGTGCGCGTGCCTATCTCCGGGTAAATTGCGGGCACTGTCATGCGCCAACGGGTTCAGCGAGCAATAGCGGTCTTATCTTCGATGGCTCGGCGGGTGCCCCCACCGCTTTTGGCATTGGCAAGCGTCCCGTCGCTGCAGGACGAGCAAGTGGCAATATGGAATTTATCATTCAGCCTGGACAATCTGCACGCTCAATTCTTGTTTACCGAATGCAAAGTACTGACCCTGGCATCGCTATGCCCGAATTGGGAAGGTCATCCGTGCACGAGGAGGGTGCAGAGTTGCTTAGGAATTGGATCGACGAGATGCCGTCGCAGGGCCATTAATGACGCAGAACTCGCTTTAACTGGTAACGGTTTTCGCTATATCCATCGAAGACGCTCTCGATTGCGGGATGTGTAACCGGACCATGTTCAATATCCGGCAGCAGGTTTTGCTGGCTTACATAGGCGATGTAGCTGTTGTCTGCATTTTCGGCAAACAAGTGATAGAATGGCTGGTTTTTTGAGGGTCTTACCGATTCCGGTATGGAATCATACCATTCTTCACTGTTTGCAAAAACAGGATCGATATCAAAAACCACACCGCGAAAATCGAAAATGCGATGACGCACTACGTCGCCGATGGTAAACCGGGCTTCTGATATGTCAGGTGATAACTGTGTATTGTCCATGTCCATAATATCATATCAATTGTCTTCCAAATCAACCTTGTCGCTTGGCAAAACGAAAAACTTCCGTTATTGGCCCCGCTTCGTCATGCGGACGCGCCCAATTTGGGGTATTGACCAGTCCAAATGATTTGCGGAGAGATGGCTGAGTGGTCGAAAGCACCGCACTCGAAATGCGGCGTGCCCGTAAGGGTACCTAGGGTTCGAATCCCTATCTCTCCGCCATTTGTCATTGTGGGTACGACCTTGAGAGATAGGTAACAAAACGTGCCTAAGACATAATTGAGTGCACCCCAAAATTGACAAAGTAAAACAAGTGAGGGTTCTCTGCTGAGGAGGACTTATGACCAAGAAACAGGAGCCGACGACGATTTGTGCGTTACTAAGCCAAGTTTCGAGCGCCAACTGTCGCAAATAGCGCGCGGCTGGCAAGGCCTTGGCCGAATGCCTGCCGTGCCTTCCAGGCATGGCGTTTGTCTGCCCTTGCCGGATTAATCGTGCCGACCATCATAGCTTGCTGCTTGCCACTAACATCGCTGGAGACGAGCAATTCGACCCCGACCGGAGGCTCGCGAGAGAAGGCGCTGGTGCCAGCGATTGGTCCGTTTTTCCTCGGGCAAATACGATAAATGTAAATCCAAATGACTGACGCGTATTTCTCGCTGTCACCTCGTCTTTGTCTGTATTTATTCAATCCGGGTAGGTGTGCCAACCTTGGACAGGATGGGAATAGAAGCGCTTGACGCAAAGCACGACTTCATGCGAGCTAATATTCGCTAGTAGTTGGGTCAGCCTCAAGGGCTGGTCGGGATATGCGCCTAGATTTGTAGCGTTAGAGCAAGCCATTGAATGAATCTGCCGGGCGTTGGAAGGTTTAAACGAGGGAGTTTTGAAATGAGAAGGATGCTTTTCTACGTAGCAGCTGCCGCATGCATAATTGCCGCACCAGCAAGCGCTGCTGAATTCATTGGAGATACAACAGGCGCCCCGACCTGGAACCGACCAATTCTCGGTGGACCAGGTTTGAGCAATGTTGGTACCGCAGTGCCTTACAAAGCAACCTCCTTTACCGTCGACGCAGCGGGCAACTATGTCATTTCTTTGACCGCATTAACGAATGGTTTTGATATCTATTTACATCTCTACCAGAATAGTTTCGACCCAAACAATCCGTTGACGAACTTGCTGGCTGGTGATGACGATAGTGGAGTTGCCCTTAATTCCTCTCTCAACTTCGGACTTGCGACCGGGACATCGTATTTTGCAGTTGCTAGTGGGTACATGAATGATGACTTTGGAGCCTATAGGTTGGCCATTACTGGGCCAGGAAACGTAACAATTGGTGGCGCCGTTCCGGAACCAGCGACCTGGGCATACATGTTGCTTGGATTTGGCCTTATCGGCGGAGCGCTGCGGATGCGAAAGTCACGGCAGAGTTATACTATATCATACAAGTAATTTGATTTTTACACTTAGCTTTTTTGACGTGAGTATAAAACGGCTTTGCCCATCGAGGCGGGGCCATTTTATTGATATACAATGACCGCTCAAATGATTGGCTGTCCCGGCCTACAATTTATCGAATAGGCCGCATAATTTGCCTAGACCATGAGCTGCTGCTGTAGTGTCGGCAGTCCTCCTTCGATGTTTCCACGCCTCAACGTTGCCCCTTGGTGCCCCATATCAGTCTCTCCGGAATCCTGCGTTACTGATCCGCGGATGGGCACTTCCGATCCTGCCTAAGTCTGCGCCAAGTAGTTTGGGGTGGGTGCCGGCGACTACGATAGCAAGGGATTGATCTCCATTTTTTGCATTTTTTCGGTCTTCAGCCTTCGGGTTTTCAGCGACAGCGGCTTTGCTGCCGGTGTTGTCGTATCGAATATGACGAACAATATGTTCCCCGCTGCACATTCGCCATTTGCCATTGTGCCAATTGAAATGAATGGGAGTGGTTGTGCAAGCTTGCCAAGACAAGCGGACCGTGGTTCGGCGAGGCCAGTGAACAAGGGCAAACAAACATTGTTCGATTATTTCAGTTCATCTGTTTATAGTCAAAAATGGTGGCGCTGCCCGCAGCCATTCGCTAGCAGGCTCCGACGATTGATTTTGGAAGTTTCTTGATGCGTAACCGATTCTTGTTGTTGCTACTATCAACCGCTCTGGCTTCATGCGGCGGCACCCAGCTTGGTGGCGCGGGAAGCGCTTCTAATGTAACCGTGGTACCGGATAGTGAACTCCCTGAGCCAACTCGGCTCGACTTGTTTGAACAAAACCGTCCTTACCTGATCGGACCTTTCGACAAGCTGGTGATTGATGTTTTCGGCATTGAAGAGTTGAGCAAGCAAGAGGTGCAAACC
>JBATDO010000034.1:0-1512 GCA_049663505.1 Sphingorhabdus sp. | reverse complement strand
CGCCGTACACCACCCAAGCTCGGCCGTGATCGTGTGGAGGCCTGTAGAGGTCACGTTGCTCAGTGTGGGCCAGCAGCATGTAGCCGTGATTGCAATCGCGCAGGAGCTCGCGTGCCGACGGCTGCTCGTCATGCAGCTCTGTGAGCCACTCCTCAGCCGGATCAGCGAGCGTAAGCTCGGATAGATGCTGACGGCATTTTGCAACAACTGACGTGCTGATTGGGGCCCAATCTTGGCTAACGGCTGCGATAAATCGGCTCAAGGCACTCGTGGTCATGTCGAAATACTCCGCTGTGTTTCAACCGACATACTGTTCGCGGTGATAGGGCGGAAGGTGCACTATTAGCACTTTATCATTGCGTCTTACGCTATCATTTCAGATGTGCAGGTGCTACGGAGAGCAAATGTCCCTACCCGACTTAAATCTGCTACACACGCTCGATGTCCTTCTTGCCGAAGGCAGCGTGGCCGGTGCCGCCAGGCGGCTGAGACTAAGCCCATCTGCAATGAGCCGCGCTCTAGCCCGCTTGCGCATTGTTACGGGAGATCAGCTGCTCGTGCGTGCGGGGCGGTCGCTCGTACCAACGCCGCGCGCTGCGGAAATTCGAGAAAAGGTCAGGCTACTGGTTGAGGACGCGCACGCCTTGCTCCGGCCTTCAGATGCCGTCGACCTGCCTTCGTTAAAGCGCACTTACACGCTGCGTACCAGCGACGGACTCGCCGAGACCTTCGGGCCTGCGCTGATCCGCCGCGTGCAACAGGAAGCACCCGGTGTCCAACTGCGGTTCATTCGCAAGCTCGACAAGGACAGTCAGGGACTGCGGGACGGAAGTACTGACTTGGAAACGGGCGTGGTTGACAACACCATCAGCCCCGAGATCCGCAGTCGGGCGCTCTTCACCGATCGCTACATCGGCGCTATCAGGAGCGACCACCCGCTGGCTCGCACTGCAATAACATCGGCGGATTATGCGAGCTGGCCTCATGTGATAGCTTGGCGTCCCGGTCTGGCCTTAGGCGAAGTCGACCAGCGTCTAGAGGAACTTGGGTTGACCCGAACGGTAGTCAGCAGCGTCGACGGCTTCTCTGTTGCTTTGGCTTTGGCACGCGGCTCGGACCTTGTCGCTACGGTGCCTAGCCTTCACACTAAGGGTCTTCGCAGCGGGATGCACAGTTTCTCGATCCCCCTCACGCTGCGAGACTTTACTATTTCTCTGCTATGGCACCCGCGCGTCGATAGTGATCCGGCGCATCGTTGGCTGCGCACGGTTGTCATCGAGACAATGCGCGCAGATAACTCACTAGAGTTATAACTTCCTTTCCCTCTCTGAAGTGTCGTGGCCGAACTGACACGGTGGGTCGGTCCAAAGGGGAATGAATGGCAAGCACGGCTCCGCGTTCGCACGTCGACGTTGTCCGATCGCAACGTACTCGAGAAATCCGAGATCGTTTGACGGTAGGTTCTAGGGTTGCTTCGAGTTCACCGTTTGAAAGCTAGCGAAAGCACTAAGC
>JBATDO010000033.1:0-3030 GCA_049663505.1 Sphingorhabdus sp. | reverse complement strand
CACGCCGCCTTCAGACACTTTCGAGATTCACCTCACTCAGCAGCTGACCCTGACCAATCTGGTGAACGAGGCAGGACTCTCGGAGATTGCGCGTGCCGCTGGCGGGGACAGCTTTGTGGTCTGCGACCTCAATACGCACGGGGTTCAGGGATGCGCTGATCTGCGAGCCGCCCTCGATAACCAGAAAATGGCCGCCGAGTTGGTGGCGATAGGTCTGATGATCCTTGTCGCAGTTCTGGTGGGCACGATCGCGGCCGCCTTTGTGAGGCTGGTGGCGCAGCGGGTGGGTCTTCCCAGGGCACAGTGCGCCGATGCCTTTCTCCCGCTGCACCGTGGTCGCGCAAAGCCCCTGAAACGGGCCGTCAACATCATCATCAGGAAGGAGAACAGACATGGCATTTGACTACGAAGACGCAGGGACCTTCGGGAGTGAGCGCGAGGCGAAGGACTGGGCGCAGCGCAACAAGGTCGATCTGCGCGATCTCCACATCCGAAACGTCGGGGGGCAGCGCGTCGAAGTGGGTATCCGCAAGAGCGCCTACGACACCCGCGAAAACTACGACAACCAGCACGGCCAAAGGCGCGACGGTTTCTGGCGGTGAACCCATCCCCCAGCACTGAACGATCCAATGAAAATCTGCCTCGAAAGGAAAGGACATGCTCAAGACCTGGAACGACCAAAGCCCGGATTTCCGCAGCGACGATGATCCTGGCGATCAACATTGCGAGCAGGGCGCGTCTGCGAGAACAGCACGGGACTATCAGATCAATCTCGTCGACAATCTGGAAGAGATCCTCGCCAGAAGCGACTACGCCTATCTGGAAGCCCCGACGGGGACTGGGAAGACGGTTGTGATGGCGATGCTGGCACGTTCGCTCGGAATTGGTGAGGTCTACTATCTCGCCCACACGATTGACCTGTTGAAGCAAGCCCGCGCCAGCCTCGCCGAGCTCGTTGAGGAGGGTCTTGCCGACCCCGCGCAGCGGTGGCATTTTCTCACCTGGCGAAAATATGTGTCATCCTGCATCAAGGGGCTGATCGACAAGGACACCCCTCACATCGCCCTCGTTGATGAATGTCATATGGGAGGTGCGTTCCAATCGGCCACCCAACAGAAGCGGTGCTTCCCCGTCATTCGGTCGATGGCGCACAAGACGGTATGGATCTCGGCAACCCCTTGGATGCTGAACGAGAGCACGATGGGCCAGCGGCAGAACCACACTGCTTTCTATGGCTATCAGTCGGCATTTGACAGCGGCCACCTGAACAGCGTCGATCTGGTGCGCGTCGATTGCTCGCTGAAGCTCGAGCTCAAACTGTCGGACGAATACCGCGACCTGACGAGGGCCTTCCAACATGAAAAGGGCAATATCGTTATCGACGAAGATTGTGCCGACAGTACGTTTGAGAAGCTGACCCGGCGGGTTCAGGAACTCGCCGGGCGGGGTCTGCGACCGCGAGACGTTCCTGCACTGGTGGAACACAGATATCGGCTTATGGCGAACCTGTACCAGGCCAATCACAGCGGCTCGAAAGCGATTTTCTGGTTACCCAGCAAGGCGCACGCACGTGCTTGCGCGCAATACATCAACACGATTTTCGGCACGCAAGACTATGCAACCGCCATTCTGGGCGAAAGTAGAGCGGGACAAGGCGCTGATGAAATCGACCCACAGCTCCAGGCTTGGCGCGATCCGCACGGCACGACCAAAATCGCCTGCATTGTCTATCGGCTTCGCGAAGGTTTCGATTACCCTGAGCTTCATCTTGGCTTCGACTGCGCCTGGAACCCCTACAATTACCGCAATGCCATCCAGAAGATCGGACGCCTGATCAGAAAGGCGGAGCAGAAGCCGGGCAGCACATACTATTATGCTGTCGACGCGCTGAGCGTCGCGGTCTCCCGCTCGCGGCAATACTACCGGTCATTTTTAGACCCCATGCGGGAGGTTTACGCTGCGGAGGACGAGCTGACATTCTCACTCGATACACTCGCCGACGTGGCCATGCTGAAGACCAACATCAGTCCCGACGGCCAGTTCAGCACCACCGTTCCCAAGCGCACGGCTATCAGGCTGGCAGGCATCGATATCCCTGCAGAGCGGGTGCCCCTGTTCGATGTGGAATTTGCAGCCGGCTCAATCCAGCATTCGCGCATCGAACTCTCGAGCTTCAGCAAAGGGAATTCGACGCTTCAGGCTGAAGCGCTCGTTGAAGACATAATCCAGGGTCGCGCAAAACTGCGGCAATATGGCGACCTCAGCCAAGTCGAAGAGAGGCTAAAGAATCTTCTGTCCCCCAGCTTTCCTGGACACCGTCCTGATTTACGCGCCCGCCTGATCGCGTCTGGTCACTTGCAGCCTCGCGCTGCCCGTATTGAGGCAACAAGAGCAAAACTTGAGGGGCTATTGTGCGGGATCGAGAGCGGAGAAGTGCGCTGGAATAGCAAGCATCCGGACTGGAAGTGGTTAGAAAAGTATTCCAATCCGACCTGCAACTGCTTTCGGCCGGAAGTGCGTGAGCGGCTGATTAAGTGCGGCGCATTGAAGCCCGCTGGACCACGACTTGAGGCGAAGGTCCGGCTTAACTTAGTAATGGAGAAGGTTCTCGCCAGCCAGAAGTTGCCACCGCAAAAGTCGGCAGATCGCGCCTTTCTCAACCAGTATCTCTCACGTCGAAGCCCCAAATTCGATGCTCTGATCCGCAAAAAGGTCGAGCATCTTCTCGGAAGACGGCCCAATGCTGTGTTCCAAGGGCATCTGGACCGGCGTGATCGCAAGCGTCTAGAGGATTGCTCGTACGCTTGGCTTGCTGCAGGCTGGGCTCCGCCTGGCTGATGTGCTGATCGCGGTGTTCCACGAGACGGCTTCGGCGCGGCTTGGATGAAGTGAGCCCAGGCCGTGTTCAGCTGCGCTGGAACTGCCCGCCTGAAATTTCCACATAGCCGATCAGCTCTGCCGAATAGCTGAAATCGCCTGTCGCCAATCCCTTGTGTTTGAGCTCTCGCTGGAGCGTTGGCTCGACCACAT
>JBATDO010000032.1:0-8652 GCA_049663505.1 Sphingorhabdus sp. | reverse complement strand
GCCCTGGAGACTGTTGTCATATTTGTAGACACGCAAGCCACCTGTCAGCGTCAGCTTGTCGGTCACGTCAAAGCTCGCCTCGCCGAATGCGGCATAATCGCGATCAACACGCTGCTGCTTGGTCAGCCAGATGTTGCTGTCTGTACCAGTCACCGTGATCGCGTCTGCAATATTGTCGATAACGTAGTTCTGTTCAATATTATGCGACTGGCGCTGGTAGAACAAGCCCGCAATGAGACGCAGCGATGCGTCTGCAGGCGATGCCACGCGCAATTCGCCAAAGGTCTTCTTGTAGCGATCAATGCCGTGAATATACTGGTTCGGATTGACCAGGTTTCCGCCGTTGTCATAGAAATAATTTCCGTAACCGGCCAATGCGTCGTAGAAATATGCATAATCCGAATAATCGGAATCAGTCACCGTCTTCCGCTTCAAGTGACCGCCTGCAAGGGTCATGTCCCAAGAGCCGATCTTGCCCTCAATAGTCAAAGCGGCCTGGATCCATTTATCCTTGCTACCTTCCGGGTTATACTGGACGGTTTGCAATTCCTTGCTGGTCTGGCCCGAGCGCTCCTGCGAAAAGCTTCCATCGGCTTTTTGAACCTGTCCCATGACAGTAGGACGAATGGTCCAGTTGTCATCCAGGTCAATACCGAGCGCCAGACGAGCGCCGTAGGTTTCTACGTCATTGTAATTTTCTTCGACCAGTGCTGCGTTGCTCTGGGTGATGCCCGAGGAGGCATAAGTCCGGCTGCCGGCAATATTGTCGATATAGCCACCATCCTTGCGGTACCAACCAACGAGGCGGGCTGCCGCATTGTCGGAGATCTTCGCGTTGAGAAATCCTTCAAAAACAGTCCCGAAATCGCCGTGTGCCGTATTGTTGACCTCAACGCCTGCAGAACCGTAAGTACCACTGGTGTCAGGTGCATTTGTGACGAGCTTGATTGTACCCGCCATCGAACTTGCACCGTAAAGAGTACCCTGCGGTCCAGCGAGCGCCTCAACACGCGCCAGGTCGTATGCGTGCAGGTCAAGTGCGCCCTGGATCGTGGTGATGGGGAGTTCGTCGAGATAAGTGCCGACGGTCGGAAGCGAAGCCGAATGGTTTGCATTTTCGCCAGAGGCAACGCCGCGGAAATAGACCTGGGCAAAACCGGGACCACCTTGCTGGATTGTCACCGAAGGCAGGAACTTCACGACGTCTGAAAATTCCTTGACTTGCAACTGGTCGAGTTTTTCAGAGCCGATTGCAGTGATCGCGACAGGCACATCCTGCAGATTTTGTTCACGCTTCTGGGCGGTCACAACAATGACATCATCGTCTTCGTCTGCGGCTTCTTGCGCAAATGCCGGCAAGCCAAGCCCGAGCGCAGTTGTGGCCAGCAATGTCGAAATGGCAAAACGGGCTTTGGTTGACCTGGTATATTGGCGCATAGAAAGCGACCCCCTCTTTTAATGTGGGCTCACTAGACTCCTAATTCCTCCCGCAGCGCAATATATTTTCGGCAAACGCGACGTTAGAGCATCATTTTGCTGTGATGCTGTTGCAATACCGCAACTATCGGGTTTCAGGATAAACTCGCCACAAATGCCCTAGCGCATCCTTCAGCGGGCCAAGATGCTCTTCGTAGGGCTTCCATTGGTTGACTCCCTGGCGGTTGATCGGGAGGCGGACCTGTTCGCTCGATGCCGTGCGAACGGCACGCTTGTTCTCATGGAAATTCAGGCATGCCTCCTCGAAGGGCAGGTCGAGATGGTCAAGGAGCGCTGCGATCCGGCTTTGCGGACTATCGAGGAGGGCTTCGTGGATTACGCGGTGAACCCTGCCCGGCAGCACGGCGTCCACATGCCCCATCGCACGGACATAGTCGGTATAATATTGCCCCATATGGTCCAGATCGTAACTGAACGCCTGGCCCTTGGCAAAATGCTGCCTGAAATTCGAAAAGCAGCAATCCAGTGGATGCCTGCGGGCGTCAATAATCCTTGCATTGGGCAGCATCAGGTGGATGAGAAAAACATAAGCCCAATTGTTGGGCAGCTTGTCGATGAAGAAGGGCTTGTCGGTCTTTCGCTGTATGCGCGTGCGGGCAAGATATTCTTCGCCCAGCTCTGCCAGCCGTTCGGAAGACATTTCAGCCACCGCTTTTGTCCATGCATCAGGGCCATCGCCAAATAGGCGACCTTCGCGCATCGCAATCGCGGGAACATCCGGAAGTTCCATTGTTCCTTCCACCATCGAATGGCTGGCAAGTATCTGCTCCACAAGCGTCGAGCCCGCACGCGGCATGCCGAGAATGAAGATGGGGTCAGATGCAACGTGCCCCTGTCCTGCGCGGTCAGCCAAGAATTGTGGAGTGAAGCGCTCGATGATCCGATCGACATGTCGCCTGACGGTCTTGGGATCATGTTCTAACTCGGCGCTCCGCAGTGCATTGCCACGGGCATAATGGTCAAAGGCCCTGTCATGCGCGCTGCGCTCCTCGTGGGCCTTTCCAAGGGCAAAGTGAAGGTGATAGCGGTCATCATGCTTCAAGTCCTCGCTGGTGAGAGCCGCTTCCATCGCATCCACCTCTCCGTCGTCAAAACGCACGGTCTTCAGATTGGCGAGGCTCCAATAGACCTCGCCCAGCGTCCCTTCGATCTCGAGGGCCTTCCGGTAGGCTGCAACGCTCGCATCCTGGTCCCCCACCGTCTTCAGCATGTGTCCAAAGCTCATCCATAACTTGGCATGTGAAGGAAAACGTGCGGTCAATGCCCGGTAGAGTTCGATCGCTTCTTCATAGCCACCAATTCGACCGAGTGCTGCTGCCTTGAGGCTCTCCTGGGCGGGGTTATCGCCGCCGGTTGCAAGCACAGCGTCGAGTTCGATAACCGCATCAGCAAAGCGATTCTGCTTGTAAAGAACTGTCGCCAGGTTGGCCCGTGCCGCGCCAAAGCCTGGAGCAAGTTCAAGTGCGCGCCTGAGCAGAGACTCGCTATCCTTCAGCCGGCCGATCCGTGCGGCCAGTTCTGCCATCAAGCGGATAGCCGCGACGTCTGTGGGTTGTTGCTTGAGATGGGCGCGCAAAAGAGGCTCTGCGTCAGCGAGACGATCTTCGGAAAGCGCAAGAGCGGCCGACATGAGTTGCGGATTGCGCAGGCCCGCTTCGATCGATTGTTGCGCAAGATCCGTTTTCATGATTGTGCGGTCTAAGCCATGCAGTCGCTATTTAGAAGCCAGCAAATCGGAGCGCGTATCAATGTCGCGCAGTTCGAAAGTGGTTGCGGTGACAAATGGCGCACCATCAAGCAAAGCCCGCGCTCCCCTGTCACCTGAGGTTGCGAGCAATTTAGGCCAACTGTTCCTTGGGAAAATGACCGGCGGCATATTGGTTCCACCGTGGTTTGATGCCATGATCGCGCCATCGCTGGTGCGGACCAGAGCCAAGATATGTTCTGTCGTGACAAAAGGCATGTCCGCAAGCAGGATGAGCAATGCCTTTGCAGGCGTGGCCATCGCTGCGGCAACTGCGAGATGCAACGAACGCGCCTGGCCTGCTTGAGGATTTTCGTTGATGAGAATTTCGAAGCCAGCCAGCGCATATTGCGCATTCAGCGCACTTCTCTCCCGGCACACTGCAAAGTGCCATCCAAAATGAAGTCGAGCGACTGCCCTGGCTGATTGCAGGCCAAGTGGCTTTCCCTCGATTTCGGCAAGCAGCTTGTCGCTGCCAAAGCGCCTTGCCTCGCCTGCTGCGAGCAAGGCTACCGCGATTTCAGCGCAGTCCATCATTTAGGGCTCTGATCATGCCGGCGGCGATCGAAAGTGCGATTTCCGGTGCGCTGATTGCATTGATCGCGATGCCTGCCGGCCCCTCGATCCGAGCGAGATCGGATTGGTGCACGCCCTGCGATGCAAGTCTTGCCAGGCGTGCGATATGGGATTGTTTTGAACCGAGTGCAGCGACATAGCCAACACGGCTGGCGAGCGCAGCCACCAGTGCAGCATCATCGATCTTGGGGTCGTGACTGAGCGTCACGACACAACTGCGCTCGTCTGGAGCAAAGGCTGCAACTGCCTCATCAGGCCAGCGGTCGTCGAGCACTACACCTGGGAAACGCTCAACCGTGAGAAACCGGTCACGCGGATCAGACAATGTAACAGATAGGCCTTGCGAAGTTGCAATGGCTGCAAGATGTGCGGCAATTTCCACAGCGCCGATAATGAGCAGTCGACGCGGCGGGAAATAGGCATTTACAAATCGCGCGTCTTGGTCACTGTGGATTAACTCGCTTTGTCCGGTTACAAGATCAGTGCCGATATGGAGTATGCGTCCCTCGCGGCGCGCGGCCGTGATCATGTCAAACAGGTGCGATGGAAATCCCGCCTCCGACACGGGTTGCACAAGCACCTGGATGTCTCCCCCACAAGGCAGTCCAACCTCCCATGCAGCTCCATCGGCCACACCGTAATGGCGAAGTGCAGTCTCTCCGCCAGCAATCACTCCGGAAGCGACGTGGAGTACATCCCCCTCGACGCATCCGCCCGACACAGAACCAACAAAGCGTCCGTCGGCATGCACCAACATGTGAGTGCCCAAGGGGCATGGAGCGGAACGCCATGTCTCTATGACAGTTGCGAGCGCCATGGGCGACCCTGCCCAATCGCGGGCGCGGTCCAGAATTCTGTCATGGTTGGCACTGCCGGTTTTCATTGGCGTATCAGCTAGCAAATGCGCGATCGGGTTGCTATGTGAAACGTAAATCAGTTCGAGAGGAAAGCTGTTTCATGGCCATAGACACCACCGTTAACGGCAAGGCCGTCGTGATAAGTGCGGATGCCGACACACCGTTACTGTGGGCTTTGCGCGAAGACCTTGGGCTCAATGGAACGAAATTTGGATGCGGTATCGCTGCATGCGGCGCTTGTTCGGTGCACGTGAATGGTGAGGTGGTTCGTTCTTGCAGCATGCCGGTGAGCGAAGTAGCTGGCAAGTCAGTCACGACTATCGAGGGACTGAAAGGAGCTAACGGGACACTTCACAAGGTACAGCAGGCATGGATAGATGCCCAAGTTCCCCAGTGCGGTTATTGCCAGTCGGGCCAGATCATGACTGCTGTTGCGCTTATTGAAAAGAGTGGCAGACCCACAGAAGCCCAAGTTGACGAAGCGATGACGAATATCTGTCGCTGTGGCACTTACCCCAGAATCCGCAAGGCGATCCTTGCTGCCACCGGCCAGGCATCGATCACCGCCGAAGGAGACGCATGATGGGATTCAAGCGTAGGGCATTTCTCATCGGTGGTGTCGCAGTGGTTGGCGCCGGATTGTTTGGAATTTCTGTCGCGGACAGTTCAGCCTCCAAGCGAGCTGCCAAGCTGACAACAGGTGCGGGTGAACATAATTTTGCGACCTGGCTCAAGATATCCGAAGATGACACCGTCACGATCTATTCACCTCACACCGATATCGGACAGGGATCGAACACCGGCCTTGCGCAAATGCTGGCCGAAGAACTGGATGCCGCCTGGGACAAGGTCAAGCTTGTGTCAGCACCAGCTGAATCGGCCTTTGCCAATACCGGACTTGGCCGTGGGTTTATGAGCGAAATGAGCGGACAACCGGCGATCGTCGAGGGTATTCCGACTTCCTTCCTGTCCTTCATCGCTCGACAGATGAACTTGCAGATCACTGGCGGTTCTTCAGCACTGCGCTACACTGGGCGAAAGACGTTCCAATTGGTGGGCGCCGCGACGCGTCTTGCATTGATCGAGACAGCTGCAAAAAGGCTCGGCGTTCCGATCGCGGAATTGACGACTGCGGACAGCCACGTCATCCATGCCAAGTCGAGCAAGGCATTACGCTATGGCGAACTCGCTGCAGAAGCTGCCACGCTGTCTCTCGACAATGATCCCAAGCTGAAATCGCCCAGTCAATACCGCCTGATGCGGCAATCGATCCCCCGCCTCGATATTCCCGCAAAGGTCGATGGAACAGCGCAATATGGCATGGATTTTAGCCTGCCCAACATGCGAATTGCAACGATCATGGCAGCGCCTGTGCGCGGAGGAAAGCTGATCAGCGTCGACGCAGGCCCTGCAATGCAGGTCAAAGGCGTCGAAAAGGTCATCAAGCTCGACAACGCGGTGGCTGTTGTAGCCAAGGGATATTGGCCTGCTATTTCTGGACTTCGCGCGCTTTCACCCAAATTCAATGATGGGGGCAACGCAGGCATTTCCACAGCATCGATATTCAAGGTCCATGACGACTTGATCAAGGCGGGCAAACCCGACAGCGAGGACGGCCAGGGCGACCTTGAAAAGGCCTTTGGAAGCGGCACGATCGAAGCGCGCTACCAGGTTCCATTTCTGCACCATGCGATGATGGAGCCATTTGCGCTTACTGCGTATCTCAAGGATGGAAAACTGGAGATATGGGGCGGAATGCAGGACCCGCTTGCCTCGAAGATGCTGGCAGCCGAAGTGTCGGGACTGGATGCAGACAATGTGACATTTCACCCGATGCTGATTGGTGGCAGTTTCGGGCGCCGCCTGCCGATGTACATGGAAATCGTGGAGCAGGTCACACGGCTCGCCGTGCAATCACCTTATCCTGTCAAGCTCATCTGGTCGCGTGAAGAGGAAGTCGCTCAAGGTGCATATAGACCTCAAAGCTCGGCGGCACTTAAAGGGACAATTGGCAAGAACCAACGAATATCGGCTTATCAGAATGACTATGTGCAACCTGAAAGTGCAGAAATTGAAACAGTCTTTATCTATGATTTACCGGTAGTTGCAAGGCGCCATTATACCCATGTCTCAAATCAGACAACAGGTGCGTGGCGTTCTGTCAACTCGACCCAGCAAGGCTTCTACAATGAATGCTTCATGGACGAGCTTGCACATGCAGCGGGGATCGACCCAGTCGTGTTCCGTCGCAACCACCTCAAAGCAGGTTCGCGGCACCTGGCCGTTCTCGACGAAGTAGCCCGCAAGAGCGGATGGGGATCGCCGCTGCCTGATGGAACAGGTCGTGGCATTGCGATTGTTGAAAGCTTCAAGACCATCGTTGCGCATGTCATTGAGGCCTCGGTCAAGGACGACGGGAGCCCGAAAGTCCACAAGGTGACCACGGTGGTGGATTGTGGTTCGGTGGTGAACCCGATTGCTGCGGCCGCACAGATCGAAGGGGGAACGATCATGGGGCTATCATCGGCAATAGGCGAAGCAGTGACGCTGGAAAAGGGTGCCGTCGTACAAAGCAATTTCAGTGATTACCCGCTCTTGAAAATGGCAGATGCACCGCTTGTGCATGAGATCCATTTTCTCAGCAGCAATGCCGACATGGGCGGGATTGGTGAGCCTGGCGTCCCTCCTGCAGCACCTGCCCTTGCCAATGCCCTCTTTGCGGCAACGGGCAAACGGATACGCAACCTGCCGATCCTCACACAGGCAAAGGCATAAGAACTTGCACCGAGCAAGATTGCTGGCGCCTTCGGACAACCTGGATGCAGCCGAAACGCTTGCGCGGGCTTTCCAGGCCGAAAGCGGATGGAGCTATGTCATTCCCGATCCCAAGAAGCGTGCGCAACGCCTGACTGGCGCCTTCCACCTTTTTCTTCGGGACGAGCATCGCAAGGGCGCGGTATTCGGCACGGATGGACTTGAAGCAGTCACGTTGTGGCGCGGTCCTGGCCATGCGCATGACTCCGTGTGGGACCGGGCCAGGCTAATTATTCCCTTTCTGCAGCAGTTGCGCGGTTCTATCCTGCGCGGGCTTGAAGTGGCGGACCTGATCGAGAAGCATTTGCCTGCCGAGCCTTGCTGGTATCTTCATTATGCGGGATGCGATCCCTCATTCCAGGGCAAGGGCTTTGGTGGTGCGGCCATCCGGGCTGGACTGGAGTTGGCCGATGCAGACGGCTTGCCAGCCTATCTCGAGACCGCAGACGAACACAATATAGGCATGTATCAGCGCTTCGGGTTCGAAGTAAAGCATGGCTGGCATGTGCCGGAGGGACCGCAATTCTGGGGCATGATGCGTCCGGGAAAGACCCGGCACTAGCCGTTGCACAAATGGAACGCCGGATCGCACGACCCCGAACAATTGAGGGTGCAGGCGCCCGCTGTGTTTGCTAGACGATAGATAATGCGCACCGACCTTGATCATTTGCCGGCAGTCAAACAACGCGAACTCGAGCGCGTGCTGCAGATCATCTTTGAAGAGTTTGCAGATGTCCAGGCGCTCGCAACAGGCAGGCGCAAGGCTGGCCGGATCCTGAAGGTCATTCTCTATGGCAGCTTTGCGCGCGGTGGCTGGGTTGACGAACCGCATACATCCAAGGGCTACAAGTCCGATTTTGACCTGCTCATCATCGTCAATCACAAGGAACTGGTTGACCGTGCCGCTTACTGGTCGAACGCCGAAGACCGGCTGAACCGTGAAGTGGGCATCACCAGGACACTCAAGACCCCGGTCAACTTCATCGTGCACACGCTTGCAGAAGTGAATGAAGGCCTGGAGGAGGGTCGGTATTTCTTCATCGACTTGGCCAAGGACGGGATCGCGCTCTACCAGTCGGACGAGAGCGAACTGAAGCAGCCCAGACCAAAGACCCCCGAGGCCGCGCTCGCATTGGCCAGGGAGTATTTCGACGAATGGTATCC
>JBATDO010000031.1:0-9097 GCA_049663505.1 Sphingorhabdus sp. | reverse complement strand
GGGCGAGCTGCCTTCGATCAAAACCGGTTCGCCGAAGCGCTCAATCATTTTTCACGGGCGTTGCTACTGCAACCCAATGACCAACGTTTGCTCGGTGCCGTTGCGGCCACTGCCTATCTCAGCGGGGACATCGCCTTGGCAGATGTTGCAGCGAGCCGAGCAGTGCAGATTGCGGGCGCCGCATCGCCACGCTCATTTCAGTTGGCATCCCTGGCAGCGATGGCAAACGGCAGGGAGGAAGTTGCGCAAGGCCTATTGCAAAAGTTGGAGCTCGTGGATCCTGGTGCTGCTTCACTATTGCGCGAACGGTTGGCACAACTGGCTCAAACCAACGCGGTTGACGATGTTCAGGACCAATCGCAGGCCAGCGATGCACCAGGAGCGCTCGAACCGGTACCGGACCAGATTTCGGTCGACGTAGCAATCGTGTTGTCACAAAATACCCAGCGCGAGCGCAATGGTTTCAACCTTCTTGATGGTCTGCAGCTCCAATATGGCGCCAACCGCAATTCTTCGCGGCAGTTCAATGAGCCAAGCGGGGGGGCAGGATCCAGCAGCTATCAGCGCGTGATCACCGCCTCGATATCGGTGCCGCAGCTGACCTATAATCTCAATCTCTTCAACCGTGGCGGCCAATATTATTCGGTCGTCGCTCGCCCCCAATTAACAGCCTACCGCGGCGAGGAGAGCGAATTTTTCATAGGTCGATCATTGCGCGTGGCAGTTGGTGGCGTCAATCTCGGAACGCTCGAACAGATTGATATCGGAATTGAATTGAAGGTTCGACCGATAGAAATCACCTCTTCTGGAACTAGGGTGCGTGTTGAAACCGGACGAAGCTTTCTCACCGCTGACCCTGCGGGAAGCTTCAATGAAGCCCTGACGATGTTCAGGCAAAAGGTGGCTGCAACCGCCGAAGTGCGTTTCGGTGAAACACTGGTTCTGTCGGGCTTGAGCGAAACGGTGGACGACAAGACCTTTTCCAGGACGCCGATATTGAGTGACATTCCGCTGCTTGGCAATGCGTTCAACGAGCGGAACCGAACCCAGCGTAAGGACAGCGTAATTATCCTGCTCACACCGTCGCGCCCGATGGCTTTACCAGGGCGGTCATGGGCGCGCGCAGAGCATGTCGCAAGACTTGCAGAACTGTGGACAACTGTCATCGACCCGTCGAGCAATGCCCAAGCGATTGCTGACCAGTTGTCACGCAAGCGCGCATTTACTCGTCAGACCCGATCGGACGTGAGCCTCCCCTTCCCGGACGCCCGCACAGCGGCGTTGGAGATGCTCGCGGACACAGCACCGCGATAATTCCCATCCACCACGTAAAGGAGCAACCATGCCGACCTTCAACCCTGCCTCGATCATCGCCATTTTCTCACTTGGAGTTGCCACTACCGCTCCGTTATCCGCAGAAACCCGGATAATTGTCGAGCCACATAGAGTGACTGGAGATCAGGGTTTTTCCTTCCAAAACCATGACACGCAGACACCCTTCGTTCGACCGGGAGCAACCATTGAAGTTGATAGGTCGACTGATTTTTATGTTTGGGTATATCAACACGGCATCGACTTGTTGCCGACCAGCGTAGTCACAACCAACGCGGCGCTGACGGGTGCGCAATTCACATCTGTTGGTGGCACGCTGTCAAAAGTGTTCCTGCCTTTGGTGGGATCATTTCTGGGTGCTGCAGGTGCTCGTGCCTATAAATTCAACGCAGGTCGCAACCTGGAAATCGGATCAGCGCAAGTGATAACGTTGAAAATACCAACTGGCGATATCACGCTGCGAACCAATTTGCGTTGCGGGACGGACGCGAATGAGGTGTTGTCTAGCCTGGCGAGCGTGTCTGCTGCCGACACAGCGGTTCAAGCCGGGAACCAGTCGACTTTGACCATTCGTCTTGATCGGGCTCCTCCCTGTCAGAAACAGCCTATTCGAATAGTATTGCCTCCGTGCTTTCAGTCCGCAAAAACCGAAAATGGCGTTCGCTTTGTGAGTCAGCTTTTGATGATGGAGCCGTCCGACAAAGCGGTGCTGAACTTGCCGCTATTTGCCAGTGAAACAGGGACTCCGGGATGTGAGCCAAGCACCGGCAATATCTCGGTGACGGTAAACAACGTAACAAAAAGCGTAGCGATACGCTACTTTCTGCCGCTCTCGGCGGTCCCAAAGGCGCAGCCATTAATCCCTGGCATCCCCGGCGCGTTGAAACCCGCATCGCCTGTCAGGCCCGGTGGAACTGTTGTGCCCAAACCCAAACCCATAGGCGGTTAAATTATCCCAGGGCCTGGCGAGGCTGGGTCAAGGCATTGAAAGGATTTGGATAAATGTATAGATTCTCGCTTCGACTAGTAGCTTTGTTCGTCGCCATCTCACTGTGGCCAGCAAATGCAGAAGCCCAACTGGGTGGCAATGCAGCCCAGATAAAGAAGCCTCTGGCCAAGCCTGTGCTGATGCCCATCTCTGCACCGCCTATAAGGCCTGAACGAAACGCGTTGCTGATCATTCTTGAAAATGGTGGAATTGTTGACAATCTCGATCCTGCGGTGCGCTCCAAGCTCAACACCAACGTTACATTTGCCAAATGTGGGAATTTTGATTTGCCAATGAAGCAGGGTGAAGCGATTGGAGCCATGCTGGGACGGCTCGCTGGACAGATCGCCAACAATGCCGGCTGCATCAACCCGTTCGCATGGCAAATGACCACCATGAAATTGTCCAAGTGGGTTGATGACCAAACGGACAAGATGCTCGAGGATACCATCAAGGGCGGAAATTCAATCCTGTCGACCCAGCGCCGCTATGATCGAGTGGTCGTCATGGAGGATGCCGACGCCTCGCTCGACCGCGTCATTGCCCGGATGAAGGAGCTTGCACCCGACTATGTCTTAGATGTTCATGTGCTCACGCATGGCGGCGACGAGTACTTTGTTGGTTATCGAGGTGCGCAATTCAACGATAATAATTTTTTCGGAATTTTGCGCAATGAACAGCGTGCTAATCGTCCCATGTTTATACTCGCCGTCTATCAGATGAACTGTTCGTCCGGGACATTGAAAGACAATTGGGCCAGCGTAGGAGCTGTTGCAGTAAACGGCACCAATGGTTCGCTGCTCAACAGCATGCCCTGGCAATATTTCCATTTCATGGGAAATTGGATCAATGATCGCGACAGCTTTGCCACATCCACAATTACAGCTGCTAACGAGGCGGCATTTTATACTACCCCGGTCTATGCGGTATTTGGTGTGCTCAGCAAGGTCGACGAGAGCAAGCTTACGGTGTCGGCCGGGTCAAATGGCAATATCCGTGTTAACTGAACATCTCCAAGAAGGTTGGTTCCATATGCGGCATTGCTGCCTTTGAACCGTCGGAGCGTTATGGGACTTGGACTGCACACTGTGTCCAAATAGGCAAGCAAGCCGCCGCAAGTCCAAGTATCGAACCCAATAGGTCTTTATATTTGGCCCGCAGGGGCACACCCCTGCGGGCCAATTCAAGTGGCTGTTCGTGCACCATCAAATCCTGGTGCCCCTCGTGCTGCTGAGACCTAATGGCTAGTCGAGCATGTCGGCGGGAACAACGCCACCATTTGCCGCGAGTTCGCGCATCACGGCTTTGTGAAGCCAGATGTTCATTTCAGCGCTGCCCTCCAGTTCTCCGGTATATCCCAATTCCATGGCGAGGTCCTTGCGTTCCTGGAGCGAGGATTCCATGCCAACGAGCTTCATTAGGTCTACAATAGACGTGCGCCAGTTGAGTTTTTGAGGATTGTCTGCGGCGAGTGCTTCGAGATGCGCAACAACGTCGACGTCGCTGATAGCAACGGTTGATGGAGCCGTTGCAGCCGGTTCGAGTGGAACTGCCGAAGGTGATGCTGGAGTTGCCGCAACGGCCTTTTTGCCAAAAATGGCGTCTTTTATCTTGCCGAAAATGCTCATGATATTCTCCTGACCTGTTCGGCGAGTCCATCTCGCCGCTAGATGATACACTTCATAGCTGTGGACTGAAGCAATAGGGAGCAAGATTGTCGCGCCGGATGTAAAATCGATAGCAACATGCAATGTGCAAGCGCTCCTTGCTCTTGCCACGGCGATCAAAATCGGCTCAGCATGCAGAAAATGTCGGAGGGTATCATGGATTTGGCAAGCATCTTGAAGCAAAGTGGCGCAATCGGTTCGGTCGCTCAGCAATTGGGCATCGATGCGCAGACAGCGCAAGCAGGAGCAGACGCTCTTTTGCCTTCGATATTGGGAGGTTTCAAGAAGACGGCGCAGGCTCAGCCAAGCGGGCTTGAGGGGCTAGGGGGGCTGCTGGGGCAATTGGGCGGCGGTGGATTGTTCGATTCTGTGGTTGGCCCAGCGCCCACTCCTGTCGAGCAAGGCAATGATGTCCTTGGGCAGATTTTCGGGTCAAAGGAGGTCAGTCGCGATGTTGCAGGTCATGCCTCGGCCCAAACCGGAATCGACACGTCGGTGCTGAAACAAATGTTGCCTATCTTGGCCATGTTGGTGGCCGGCTATCTGGCAAAGCAGGGCAATCAAGGCAATGAGCAGGAGAATGGTGGGATCGGCGACATGATTGGTGGAATGCTCGGTTCAAACCAGGGCGGTGGCTTGGGCGGGATGCTCGGAAATGTATTGGGCGGAGCCCTTAGTAGTGGCCAGAAACAGTCTTCTTCTGCAAGTACAGGTCTTGGGGGACTGGGGTCACTTCTTGATTTCAACGGCGATGGCAACCCGCTGGATGACATTATCGGCATGGCAGGCAAGATGACACGATGATCAATGCATTTGCTCTACAAGCAGCACTGCACCGTCTGAACCCATGACTCGAACCCTTGAACCGACCGCGGCATCTGTGCCTCGTGCGGACCACACGCTGTCGCCAACTTTGACACGGCCATTGCCATCCTGAATGGCTTCTACGACCGTAACGATCTCTCCGGCCATCCTGGCCCCCCGGTCATTCAACTTCGGGTCGTCCGTTTCGATGGGATTGTCCTTGAGAAACTTCTTTCCGGCAAAAACCGTGAGAACCGAGAGAGTGGCAAACAGCGCGACCTGAAATGGCACCGATATCGGCAGAAACCAGTCAAGCAAACCGACGATGAGCGCGGCCATTCCCAGCCAGATGAGGAAAAACCCCGGGGCAAGCATCTCGGCGATTCCCAGGGCCAGGCCAAGAGAAAGCCAGAACCAGTGTGTTGCAATCGTATCCAGCCAGTCTGCCATCTTATTTGCTCCTCTGCTCAAGGGCATCCTTGGCGAGCTCGCCGATACCTCCCAGTGTACCGATAAGCGCGGTTGCTTCTACGGGAAACAATATCGTCTTGGCATTGGGTGAAGTGGCAAAAAGCCCGATCGCCTCGACATATTTTTGCGCGACGAAATAGTTGATAGCCTGACTACCGCTGCTCGCGATGGCCGCTGATACCATTTCGGTCGCCTTGGCTTCTGCTTCTGCTTCTCGTTCGCGTGCCTCGGCATCACGAAATGCGGCCTCGCGCCGTCCTTCGGCCTGAAGGATCTGCCCTTGTTTCTCCCCCTCGGCACGCAATATTTCAGCAGCACGCAGGCCTTCTGCTTCGAGAATTTGCGCGCGCTTCTCACGCTCTGCCTTCATCTGCCGGGCCATCGCATTTGAAATGTCAGCAGGTGGGCGGATGTCCTTCACCTCTACGCGTGTGATTTTCAATCCCCACGGACTGGTAGCATGGTCAACGACAGACAAAAGTCGCCCATTGATGTCATCACGCTTTGAAAGCGTTTCATCGAGATCCATTGAACCCATCACCGTTCGCAGGTTTGTGGTCGTAATTTGCATGATGGCGACGTAGAGGTCGGACACTTCGTATGCGGCCTTGGCCGCGTCAAGAACCTGAAAGAACACCACTGCGTCCACCCCGACCATGGCGTTGTCCTTGGTAATGATCTCTTGACCCGGTATATCGAGTACCTGTTCCATCATGTTGACCTTGCGTCCAATCCGGTCAAAAAACGGGATGATAATAGTGAGGCCCGGCTGCGCTGCATGAGTGAAGCGGCCGAAACGTTCGATCGTGTATACATATCCCTGTCGCACGACGGTCACCCCCATCATAAGGAAAATGATTACCAGGACCGGCAATATGAACAAAAATATTTCCATGAAACTCTCCCGTTTGACCTTCAGGGCAATGTCGTAAATATGGAGCATCTTGCCAAGGAAAATCGGACCTGTGTCTATGGAATTATCAACATCTCTCAAATTCGTGCGGTCTTCACTCTATGTGCCTGGATCAAACGCGCGCGCATTGGAGAAAGCCATAGGCCTGCCAGCCGATATGCTGATCATCGATCTGGAAGATGCCGTGCCGGACCAGGCAAAGCCAGATGCCAGGCAGGCGGCGGCCTCGCTGGTGAGCAATGGCGTGCCGAACAAGATCTTGGCAATACGCATCAATAGCGTCGACAGCATTTGGTACCAGCAGGACGTGGCCGCGTTGCAAGGCTCCAAGGTCGATCTGCTGGTGCTTCCGAAGGTTGAATCGGCAGCTACAATCGAGCAGGTCTGGCGTGATCTGGGAATAGCCATGCTGGCGATGATTGAAACTCCTTCAGGAATTTATGCCGCCCGTGAGATAGCCAGGCACCAGGCCGTGGCAGGGTTGATTGCAGGCACAAATGACATCGCCGCCGAAACGGGGATCCGGCCGGGACCTGCCCGTGAGGGACTCGAGCTGGCACTTCAAGCAATCGTCCTGGCCGCTTCGGCAGTCGGCAAACCGAGATTTGACGGTGTGTGCAACAGGCTTGATGACATGGAAGGGTTTGATGCCGAATGCAGTCAGGGGGTAATGTTCGGGTTTACAGGCAAGACGCTCATTCATCCCAATCAGGTTGCAATTGCTAACCGCGTCTTTGGTCCCGGCGCCGGGGAAGTGGCAGAAGCTGAAGAGCTAATTGCGGCGAGCCGAGGCGGTGCGCAACGATTTAAGGGTCGCATGATTGAAGCTATGCATGTAGAGGAGGCCAGAATAACGATAGAACGTTCCCAACATGGGATGGACGGAACCTGAAGATTTCCTTGGGAGTTTGCATAAAATGGACCGTTCGGCAGCACTCGGATTCCTTGCGACGGTACTTCTGAGTGCGTGTTTCTCGACTCCAATTGCCGCGCGCACCATCACAGAAGATGATTTGCGTGGTCACATCGCGGTTCTTTCCGGTGACGATTTTGAAGGGCGCGAACCCGGCTCGACGGGCGAAACGAAGACAATTAAATATATCGCTGATACCTGGCGAAAGGCCGGCCTGAAGCCGGCAGCCAAAGACGGTGGCTGGTTTGAGCCAGTGCGCCTCATTCGACGTGGACAGGGCAGTGCAAGATACCGTTTCCTGGTTGGAGAACGTCATCTCCGGCTCGGCTCGAATGAGATCGTTCTGATCGGAAAAGAGCCAACTTACAGCAAAAGCCGGATGCCCATCATGTTCGGGGGCTATGGTGTCAAGGCCGACGGTTCTGTCGTTGACGATGTGGCAGGAAAGGTCGTCCTCGTTCTCTTCGACCGTCCCGAAAATGCGCCTGAAAATGTTCAGTCGCCAAGAGCGAGACGCGAAGCGCTGGTGGATGCCGGCGCCGAAGGCGTTATTTTTGTCGGAGATAGCCAAGGTAATTGGCCCACCTTACGCCGCGTTCATTTGTCCCGGCCCATGGGGTTGGAATCTCGGGAAAAGCGGGCGCAACTTGAAGGTGTCATGAGCTCGGAATTCGTCGTCGGTCTCGTTACTGCTGCTGGTCGTGACTGGGACCGTTTGCGACAAAATGCCAAGGTTCCCAATTATCCTGGCGAAGAACTGGGTATCGAAGCCGATTTCGATGTCACGACTGATGTACAGCGGTTTGACAGCCATAATGTCGTTGGAAAAATCGCAGGCCGAAAAAAGAATGGCGGCGCCGTCATGTACATGGGGCATTGGGATCATCTTGGGATTTGCGGTCCGGAAGACGCCCCCGATCGGATTTGCAACGGTGCCGTGGACAATGCGAGCGGAGTTGCCGTGTTGAGCGAGGTTGCAGAAGTGTTGGCAAAACGACGTTATGACCGCGATGTCTATTTCGTTGCAACGACAGGAGAAGAGAGTGGGCTTCTTGGCGCGTATTCATATGCAGACGACCCGGTGTTCCCACTCGACGAGATCGTGATCATGCTGAATGTGGATACCATTGCGGTAGCTCCAAAAGGAGCGAAAGTCGCCATAATCGGGAGAGGAACAACAAAGCTGGATCGTTTTGTCGACAGCGTTGCGCAAAAGGCAGGTCGGGCAATTGAGCCATCTACCGAAGCAAATTCATTTATTCCGCGACAAGACGGATGGGCATTGGCTCAAAAGGGTGTTCCAGCACTCATGGTGGGTGGCTCATTTGCCGATCTTGATTTGATGCAGAAATTCCTTGGCAGCGAATATCATGGTCCCAATGATGAATTGACCGACAAGACAGAACTGGGAGGCGCGGCGGAAGATGCCAACCTGCATGTCGAGCTTGGGAAATATTTCGCAGATGCACGAAAATATAAATGGAAGAAGGCTGGCGATTAGAGACGTCACTGGTTACATGGGCCGCCACGAATCGACATATAATGCGGTGGCACAATGACTGATATCCCTCTCGGACTAACTTTTGACGACGTGCTCTTGCAGCCTGGGGAGTCGGAGATTCTGCCTAGTCAGGCAGATACGCGAACGCGGATCACTAAATCGATTTCACTAAACATTCCGGTTTTGTCGTCCGCGATGGATACCGTTACCGAGGCAAAGATGGCGATCGTCATGGCCCAACTTGGCGGTATTGGCGTCTTGCATCGCAACCTCTCGATTGAAGAACAATGTGCGGCAGTTCGTCAGGTCAAGAGGTTCGAATCTGGAATGGTCGTAAATCCGATCACTATCAATCCTGGGGCAACGCTTGCCGAAGCCCGAGCTATCATGGCCGATAATGCCATATCGGGGATACCTGTTGTTGAGGCCAACGGACGTCTTGCGGGCATTTTGACAAACCGGGATGTCCGTTTCGCGGAAAATCCGAGCCAGTTGGTTTCAGAATTGA
>JBATDO010000030.1:0-13333 GCA_049663505.1 Sphingorhabdus sp. | reverse complement strand
CCACTGGCCAGTCTGAAGCGTCTCAGGCGCGCTGACGGTGCTTGTTCCCACCGCCATTGCTGCTCGGCCATCCTCGTCAATGAAAATGCGAAACCCGCTTACTCCGCGGGCCATCACGGTTTGGCACCCGCCACCCGGGGCAGTCGGCCATATCCAGGCAGTAACCGTTGCGGCCGGTGTATCCAAGGTTTCGCCGGGAGCATCGATAATGGCGTATGAGCCTACCGGAACGTCATGCCATTGGGCTGTATAGCGCCCGTCAATCAACGACGGAATTCGATCAGCTTTGAAGCCCGGACCTGCTGGGTTATCATCCCCATGCTGGAGCCGAACGAACGAAGCATCAAATTCGCCAACCCGGCTGCTGACGTGTAGGCCAATGCTTTGGCCGGGACGCACGCTCCATTGATCAGTGTATCCTACGATTTGCATTTTGCTCTCTTCTCAATACGCTCAATCCAGATTTCGGCGTTTCAGGTTAATCACCGAATTCTTAAAGGCAGTGCTTCCAGCTTGCGAATGACCAGACCCGGTATCTGATGCAATTCCTCCGGAGGGCAGCCGAGTTCAATGACACTCGAATTTTCCAGGAGCGCTTCAGCGACAGCGTGAGTTTCCATCCTTGCGAGGATTGACCCAAGGCACACATGCACACCTTTGCCAAAAGCGATGTGCTTTTTAAGATCACTTCGTTTGGGGTCGAACTGCTCAGCATTCGCGAACACCGCTTCATCCCTGTTCGCCGATCCCCATAAAAGCACCATTGTTGCGCCTTTGGGTATCGGCGTATCGCCAATCATACAGTCGGCTGCAACGTGCCGGGGGTTGCCAATTGCAGGACCATCAAGCCTTAGCGTTTCTTCCACGAAGAGCGGAATTTGCGTTGGATCGTTGCGCAAAATTTCCTGCCATGAAGGATTTTCAGCGAGTCTGCGCGCAACAGAGCAAATGAGCGACACCGTCGTGTCACCGCCACCTGCGATGAGCTGCATGATCAAACCTTTTGCTTCCCACAGTTCAATCTCACCATTATCCAGTGCGGCGGAAACGAGGCCGAGGACATCCTCTGCGTCTCCTTCTTCCCGATTCCCGCGACGATGCGCCAATTGTTCTTCAGCATAATTATCAAGCCAAGCGATATCAGCCATGAGGCCGGGAACCTGCTCAGGCTCTGCCAAGCCTCCGCTTAATGTCATCATCGCAATGGCGCCCTCGCCCAGCGCCTGCCAGTCACCCTCAGGAAAGCCGACCAGCTTGACAATCGCGTGCACCGGAAGCGGTTTTGCAATGGCCTCAACCACATCAAACTCGCTGCCCGCTGCCTTGAGCAAATCACGGGCGCGCGTCTTAAGCCACTCGTCAATGACCCTGATCCGCCTTGCCGAGAACGATCCCGTTAGCAACTTACGGTGGCGCTTGTGGACTTCACCGTCTGCCGCACCCAGCACTTTGCTTTGTGGATTATCACGGGTTGCAGAAGGTATCAGTTTCGGTTTGCGATCAGGCCCGCGCTGAACAGTCGCCACCTGTTCATTAGTGAAAATTTCCGGCTGCGCGCATATTTCGGTGATGTCGGCATGACGGCTTACCAAAAACAGGCGGTCCGATCCTGGAACCTGAAAAACTGATGGCTCGCTCCGCAAACGCTTCCAGAGCGAAACAGGATCAGCGAGAGATTCATCGGAATAGGGGTCAATCATCTGGTATTTCCTTTCTTGAGCGAGAACGCTAATTGGCTGTGTCGAGAGTGCTTGCAATTCCGCAAGCAGAGCGGCGCTTTTTCAGAATCTCAATTACAAAGCGCCTAAGCATGACTTCCGGTGTCCTACCAATTTCGATGCATCATGATCCCATGGACTCGCATTGATGACTAGATGGCATATAAGACAACGATGATGGGCATTTCAGCCACGTAAATTCTTGGGGGGGTGAATGACAACTTCTGTCGCCTTACTGCTGCTTAATGGCGGCATAGCGTCAACCGCGATCCAGCCTCTGGATATATTCAGCCATACTGGGCAGCTCTGGAACCTGCTTGGCAAAGAACCTGTCAGCCCGGCATTTGACGTGACAACCGCCAGCATTGATGGCAATCCCGTGCGGACTGACAGGCATTTGTCTCTCACCCCTCAGTGTAGCTTTGCAGATCTGAAGCGGCCAGATTTGGTCTTTGTCCCGGCCGGCGGCTGCGAGTTGAATATGATGGTTCGCGACGGTTATAATATTGATAAAACCATCGAACAGAACCTTGAAGTGGTCGGCTGGCTCCGCAAATGGGCCAGTGAGGGGGTGAAAATTGCGGCGGTCTGTTCAGGCGTTTTGTTGGCGGCACAGGCGGGGCTGCTTGATGGCAGGTTGGCAACCGCACATTGGGGGCTTGCCGATCTCTATCAGGCCCGCTTCCCCAATGTGGATTGGCGCCACGAGTATCTGGTAACTGATGCGGGCGATGTTTTTTGCGGCGGCGGGGGCAATGCCGCGTCGGATCTGTCACTTTATATTGTCGAGAAATATTGTGGACGTGAAATTGCCAAGCAAACCGCGCGCGCGCTGGTAATCGAGATGCCCAGATTGTGGCAAAATAGCTTTATGCCGCTTGCGCTTCGCGTCGATCATCATGATCCGCAAATTTTGGAAGCGCAGGAGTGGATCAGCACACAATCGGCAAGTGATATGCATTTTGATGAACTAGCGCGGCGGGTGGGAATGAGCAGCAGAAACTTCTCACGCCGGTTTAAGGAAGCGACCGGTGCGACACCGCTCAGTTATCTTCAGAACATTCGCATCGCAAAAGCCAAGCGCCTGCTCGAAAATACCCAAATGGGGATACAAAATATCGCTGAGGCCATTGGATACGCTGACATGATCTTCTTTAGGAATCTTTTTAAACGCAATACCGGGATGAGCCCCACTGATTATCGCAAACGCTTCGGAGAGGTGCTGTCAGTCCAATCGCAACTTGTCTCTGATCGACGCAGCCGAGTCTTGATGGCGCGATAATCAGGCCATGAGCGACTGCCACTCAGCCAAAGCGGCTGAGCGGGAACTCTTGTATCTTTGGCGGTCGACGAGATGGCGTTGCAAGTTGAAGTGGTTATGGACGTTGGCGTGAACTGAGGCGTACTTTTGTAACGACTTCATCTGTCGAAATCGTAGCATCGCTCGCTCTCTTCGTCGGAAAGGAAGGTGGCTGTTCTCTGCTCGGTTGTTGAGCCAACGACCCATTTCTCGACGATCGAGGTTGCCAAGATCACGCATCGCCGCCGGATAGGATTCAATCCGTCAGTGACGATCGTCTCAACCTTGCCGTGGCGTTTTAGCGCCCTCTTCAAAAAGCTCAAAGCCGCGGCTTTGTCGCGTTTCTTCGTAACGAAAGACTCCAGGATTTCTCCTTCATGGTCTACTGCACGCCAGAGATAATGCATCTCGCCGTTGATCTTCACATAGACCTCATCGAAATGCCATTTCCATTGACGAAAGCCCCGCATGCGGCTGACACGCTGACGCCGAATGTCAGCGGCAAACAGAGGCCCAAACCTGTTCCACCACAGCCTCACCGTCTCATGGCAAATGTCGATCCCGCGTTCGAACAGAAGATCTTCGACATTCCGCAAGCTCAGCGGAAACCGGACGTACATCAGCACGACCAGGCGGATTACTTCGGGCGACGAGTTGAAATATCGGAACGGGCTAGCGGCTTTGAAGGGTCGGGGCATGAAGGTTCCCTAATCTCGTCCGCTCACTTTACAATCAGGTGCATTTGGTTTGACAGCACCGTGCTTAGCCATTGCCCTTCATGCTTGGCGTTGCGCCAACTCTTCTTACTTGCTGCCAAGACCTTGGCAGCGGCCTCCCTGAACGTCGGGAAGCTTAGCATCTTTCGCCGTTCAAATACGGGGTCCAGACCTAACTCAATCCATGCGCGCACTTCGCGCGCTCTGTCTCTAGCAACTGCGAGGCTGACCTTACTGGCACTGCCCAATCCAAAGTCACGGCGGTTCCCGTGCCGCTGCACCCTGCATACCCAACTTTTGGCACCGCTCGGGCTTACCACCAAAAACAGGCCGTCGCCGTCGCCCACCCGTCCGGGCCTCATAGCTGTCTTCACAGCGCTTGCAGACAGTCTACCCATGTCCTCGATATTCCCACATTTATTCCGACACTCAAAATCACACACCGGTGGATTGCCATGGACAAATGAGGACCCGAATCACCCGCAAATCCCCAGTAAACTGGGGGTCTTGGCGGTCATCTCGGGATGGGTGAAAACAAGGCGGTGGCGGAGACGGAGGGATTCGAACCCTCGGTACCGGATTTACCAGTACGACGGTTTAGCAAACCGTTGGTTTCAGCCACTCACCCACGTCTCCCGCGCGCTTGGCATGGGCGGCCTATAGCGCCCGTTTTCAGGGGCTGCAATGCTTAGTTGAGCATTGTTTGCCGAACGTCACAATTTCACCGATTCACCAGAGTATAGATTCGCTCTGACGCAAATAGGACTCGGGCTGTCGCCCGTTCATTGTGTGCTCATCCGCAGGATTCATAGATGGGCTGCTACTTATGGGAGAGATGCGTGATGCGCAGAACCGGTTCAGGATTTTCATTGCGGGGCTTTCGGCTCAAAGTGATTTCGCCGCTGCTTGCAGCAATGCTGGTCGCAGTTCCAGCAAGCGCGCAGATCACAACGGTAGATCCTAACGACGTGATTGATTCCGATCTTGGAACACCGCCACCTGCACAATCTCCTGCTGAAATGAACGTGACGGTTCAGGACGGCATTCCAACAGAAGGGGCTGTTGCCGGTGCACAAGAAGCGCCCGCAGTTGCAGCAGCAGCGCAGTCTGATCAGAATACATATCAGGAAGATGATCTGATTGGCGCGGCTGAAGGCGTTTTTGGCAAAGGCGCAAAAGGACTTGCAGGCCTGATCGAAGACATTTTGAAGAAGCAAGGCCGTCCAAATGCCTATATCGTTGGGCGCGAAGGCGGCGGGGCGTTCGTCGTTGGACTGCGCTATGGATCCGGAACGTTGAACCACAAGGTCGAAGGCCAGAAGCCTGTTTACTGGACGGGCCCATCTGTTGGCGTTGATGCCGGGGCCAATGCGGGAAGCACGTTCGTACTGGTCTATAATCTCTATGACACAGAAGACCTTTACCGGCGCTATCCGGCAGGCGAAGGCGCTGCCTATTTGCTTGGCGGATTCAACGCCAGCTACATGCGGCGCGATAATGTCGTGCTCATCCCCATTCGTGTGGGCGGAGGGCTGCGGCTGGGTGCCAATGTCGGCTACATGAAGTTTTCAAAGAAACAGCGCTGGCTGCCATTCTAACGCGAAGCGCGCAGGTCTTCCATCCGCTTGAGATATCGCGCCAGCACGTCAATTTCCAAATTGACTGCACGCCCGTTGTGCAATTGGTCAAGCGTCGTCTTTTCGGCGGTGTGAGGTATGATATTGAGTGTAAAATGGGCGGTGCCATCCAGCTGATCTGTGACATCATTTACCGTGAGTGACACGCCGTCCACGGTGATTGACCCCTTATTAGCAACATAAGGCGACAGTTCTGCTGGAGCTTCAATGGTGACTTTCCAACTGTCACCGACATGCTCAGTTTCCACGACCATGCCAACTCCATCAACGTGACCAGTGACGATATGGCCTCCCAGTTCATCCCCGATCTTGAGAGCACGCTCGAGATTGAGCCGCGTCCCTGCGCGCCAGAGACCAGGCGCAGTCCGGGACACTGTTTCACCCGATGCATCGACGGCAAACCAGCCGGTACCCTTGTCCACGACCGTGAGGCATATTCCTGAACAGGCAATCGAGGCGCCGATTGCCACGCTGTCCATGTCGTAATTGCAGTTGATAACGAGGCGAAGATCACCGCGTTGCTCGACACTTTCAATCGTTCCAATATCCGTTATGATGCCGGTAAACATGGTGTTCCTGTCAATTTTCCTGACTGCGGACGTAGACTTCGAGCCTGTCTGCAGCAAGGGCTTTTGTGCCTAGCAGGCGACTATCGATCAACTGCCACTGTCCATGGGCATCACCCAGTTCCGCCAGGCCAAAATCATGAAGACAAGGCTTGCCTCCCCCTATCAATATGGGTGCACGGTACAGCAAGAGGCGATCAACCAATCGAGCGCGCAAGAAGGCCGAGGCTGTAAGTGCCCCTCCCTCAACGAGCAGAGAATTGCAGTCAAGATCGGTAATTTCTTCAGGTGCCGAGATTTGCTCCCATCCTTCTGGTGCCGCGCCTGAACCGAGCACGATCCTCCTCGGTTTGCGGTCGACCAGGCCCGGCAAGCGAACATCAAGGACGGGCTGGTCCATCCGAACTGTGGCTGATCCGACCAGAATTGCGTCGCATCGAGCTCGCTCCACATGGGCGTGAGCACGCGCTGTATTGCCTGTTATCCATCGGCTGCTGCCGTCCGCCATTGCGATAGCGCCGTCAAGAGAGGTCGCAAGCTTCAATGTTACGTGTGGGCGGCCCCTTGTTATGCGACTGCAGAATCCAGAAAGAGACCGACCTGCCTCTGCCGCCATGACGCCAACTTCGACGATTATGCCAGCTGCACGCAGGAGGGCCATTCCCCGGCCCGCGGTACGTGGATCGGGATCTTCTATCGCAATTACAACGCGCGCAGGTCCCGCCTCAAGTAGCATTTCAGCGCATGCCGGACCGCGCTTTGAAATATGAGCACACGGCTCCAATGTCACATACACAGTGGAACCTTTGGCTTTTTTGCCGGCCTGCTCCAGTGCGCCCGCTTCTGCGTGCGGGCGCCCGCCAACGCCAGTCCAGCCTCGTCCGATCACGATATCATCTTTGACAATGACGCAGCCAACCGCTGGATTTTTGCCAGTCCGGCCAATCCCGCGCTCGCCAATAGCAAGCGCTGCGGCCATGAACCGTTGATCTTCGAGCGATGCTATTGTTCAGCTCCATCGGTGACTGGCGCTTGCGCTGCGGCCTTGGCCTTTCGTTGCGCCTGTTCGGCCTTCGCTTCGCGTTCGATACGATCGACATCCATGCCGACCGCACGTCCGAATGCCTTGTACGCCTCCTTTTCGCGCTGGATGTAGATGTCCTTGAGTTTTTGTCGTTCAGCAATCGCGGCCCTGGTCTCTTCCAAGGTCCGGGTGGCAGGCCAGCTTTCGAAATATGTTACCTCAGGTGGAGGTGGCTTGGCCTTTTCCAGCGTGTCGATGTAGAATGTGTAGATAATGATCGCTGTTGGCACGCAGGCTGCGAGAAACACCCAGGGGCTGTGGGTTCCGGACGTGCGCAAAAAGGCAATCAGGTCAGGACCAGCACTTCGCAGTGACACATCTTTGAAAAACGACATGTCTCTTCAATAGGGCGGGCGCCGCACGATTTCCAGTGGTCTAATCGCATGGCGCCCCTTGGCGCTTCAGTTGATATCGAACCGCACCGTCATGGTGAGCCAATCCTCGACTGCCAAGCCATTTCGCATGGCGGGTTTGAAGCGCCAGGCTTTCCTGGCCTGCCGTTCTGTCGCCCGGGCAAATTCTGGATCCGTTGCCTGCAGCGTCTGTACCTGCCGGACGCGACCGTCGGTTCCGATCAGTATCCGCACGGTCACACTGCCCTCGATTTCCTGACGCAACATTGCAATTGGATATTGAGGCTGGAATGCGCGGGCAAATTTTGGATCGCGTGCCGCGCCCGTGAATATGGCCACCGGCAATATAGGTGGCTCGCGGACGATATCGGACAAGTCTTCGCCGCCACTACCGCCACTGGTCAGTTCGATTGGTTCACCAGAAATACCAGTCAAATCGGGTCCTGTATCTACTGGAAGTCGGCTTACGACATCCGCATCGCGAGTCGCTATCTGCTGGCTCCTGGGCGCATCCTGGAGCGCGTCAGTCGGCGGTGGCGGTGCCAGGTCCTGGGGAATGTTTCTGCCCGTGATGATCGTCGGACCACTCACATGCTCGGCAACTATTGGTGATAATGCAACTGCCAGGATTATCGATCCATTCACTGCCACTGCCGCGCCCAGTCCCAGTGGATTTGCGCGTTTGTGCTCGCTAATGTAACTCATAATCGGGTCTCCTCTCTCCCGTGACAACGAGACCAGACCGGAGCACTCATCACAGAGAAACCCTTTGCAATCGAACCGCTCCGGACTCGCATCGCAACAGTTATGTTATATTATTACGTTAATTTTTCAAGCAGTTTCAATGCGTGCTTTTCTAGCCGCTCCGAAAGGCATTGGTTATGGGATATCGGCGGTCACGTCCGAAGTTTCGCGTTCCCAGTTTTACACCGGGCGGTGCCTGTCGCCGTTTATATTCTGCAATATAGAGCAAGCGCTCGATGCGGGTGACATCGGCACGGTCGAACCCGCGCGCAACCACTTCATCGACTGACAGTTCCTCCTCCACAAGCGCGTGAAGCATCTTGTCGAGGACCGGATATTCAGGAAGCGAATCGCTGTCCTTTTGGTCCGGCCGTAGTTCAGCACTAGGCGGCTTGGAAATGATCTGGGCCGGTATGACGGGTCCATCGCGACCCAGTCCGATGCGGGGCCGTTGCTGGTTACGCCACTGCGAAATGGCGAATACCGTCATCTTGTAGGCATCTTTCAGGGGGTTATATCCGCCTGACATGTCCCCGTAAATCGTCGCGTAGCCGACACTCATCTCGCTCTTGTTGCCAGTCGTCAAAAGCATGTGACCGAACTTGTTGGAAAGCGCCATCAAGGTAACTGCACGGATTCGGGACTGCACATTTTCTTCGGTAATGTCGACCGACTGGTCGGCAAAACTTCCTGACAGCATGACGTCAAAGGCTTCAACTGCAGGAGAGATGGCAATGGTATCGAGCCTGCATCCAATCATCTCGGCGCATTGTGCCGCGTCATCAAGACTCGATTGACTGGTGTAGCGGCTCGGCAGCATGACGCACCAGACACGATCGGGTCCAAGCGCATCGGCTGCAATCGCCGCGCAGATCGCGCTGTCAATGCCGCCTGAAAGTCCGAGCACTACCCCGGGAAACCCGTTTCTGTCCACATAGTCGCGCAAGCCAACTACCATCGCGCTGTAGATGTCGGCAGGCCGGCTTTCCCACTGCGCTCGCTCTCCTGGCTCGCAGGACCAACCCGTTGCGCCGCGTCGCCAGTGCGTGATGCGCAGCTCCTCGGTCCAGTCGCCCAGCCGATGCATCTCGGCACCGTCCGCATTCAGAACGAAAGAACAGCCGTCAAATACGAGCTCGTCCTGGCCGCCTACCCTATTCAGAAACAACAGCGGTAAACCGGTTTCCGACACGCGTCCGGCAAACACCTGCTCCAGTCGACGGCTGTCCTTATCGATTTCATATGGACTGCCATTCACCGAAATCAGGATTTCTGCGCCACGTTCGGCCAAGTGCCGCGATACCGACGGTAGCCAACCATCTTCGCAGATCGGCAGGCCCAACTTGACCCCTCGGAACTCCACAGGCTCGGGTAGCGGGCCTGCGGCAAAAATCCGTTTCTCGTCAAAGGTCCCGTAATTGGGCAGTTCATGCTTGTAGCGCACGGCCGCGATGCGTCCCCCGTCAAGCAAGGCAACGCCATTGTACAAGGCATTGCCATCGACGAAGATCGATCCCACCAACATGGCGGGACCACCGTCACCAGTCGCTTGGGCCAATTCAGCAAGGACTGCCGCGGCGCGCGCGGCAAAAACCGGCTTCAGCACCAGGTCTTCTGCCGGATAACCGATCAGCTGCTGCTCAGGAAATATCACCAGGTCGACGCCGGGGGCCTTGGATCGCCATTCGAGCATTGCCCGGGCGTTATTTGACAAGTCTCCAACACGTTGGTTGAGCTGTGCCATTGCAATGGTCAGTTGATCAGTCATGTCACCTGTCTATTGTCCACAATCTAACGGAGCAAGTCGATTGTCAGGCCGGGCTGGGCCGTTTAGAGGGACATGCGAATCCGGTGGTGGGATTTTCGAGGATAGATGCATGAAATTGATGACTGGCAACAGCAACCTGCCCTTGGCCAAGGGAATAGCGGATTATCTCAATTTGCCGCTCACAGATGCCAGTGTCCGGCGCTTTGCAGACAACGAGATTTTTGTCGAAATCCATGAGAATGTGCGCGGAGAGGACATGTTCGTGATCCAGTCGACCAGTCATCCTGCCAATGACAACCTGATGGAACTGTTGATCATGATGGATGCGCTGCGCAGGGCTTCGGCCAAGCGTATAACCGCAGTGCTGCCCTATTTTGGTTATGCACGACAGGACCGCAAGCCTGGCCCGCGTACGCCCATATCTGCAAAGCTGGTGGCCAACCTGATTACACAAGCCGGCGCGGACCGCGTCCTGACCGTCGATCTGCATGCTGGCCAGATCCAGGGGTTCTTCGACATTCCAACCGACAATCTGTACGGCGCGCCTGTCATGAGTGCAGACATATTGTCGCGTCATGGCGATAAGCCGATCACGGTGGTTTCCCCTGACGTGGGTGGCGTGGTGCGTGCCCGCGCACTTGCAAAGAGACTTGATGACGCACCGCTCGCCATTGTCGACAAGCGTCGCGAAAAGGCCGGTGTCTCTGAAGTCATGAACATCATCGGCGACGTCAAGGACCGTTTTTGTATATTGATCGACGACATCGCTGATTCGGCGGGAACATTATGCAATGCGGCCGACGCACTCAAGGCGGCCGGTGCCTCTGACGTTGTCGCATATATCACGCACGGTGTTTTGTCGGGCGAAGCCGTGAACCGCGTCAATGCGTCTTCATTGCGCAAGCTGGTGATCACCGATTCGATCATCGCCTCCGAAGCAGCACAGGCCAGTGCAAAAATTCGCCAACTGCCGATAGCTCCCTTGCTCGGGGAAGCTATCAAGCGGATCGCCGATGAAAGCTCGGTCAGCTCTCTTTTCGACTGATGGCGCCTGGCGATATCCTCCTGGCCCACCGTCTCGCCGATGCGGCGGGCGCTGCGATAAAACCCTTTTTCCGATCAGACCATTTGCATGAAGCGAAGGCCGATGCCTCGCCTGTCACTGAAGCCGACCGCGCAGCCGAGGCAGCCATGCGCACAATCCTGGATGCAGAGTGCCCTCATGACGGCATAATCGGTGAGGAATATGGTGAAAAACCGGGTTCTTCAGGGCGTAGATGGATACTGGATCCAATAGATGGCACCGTTTCGTTCATGGCAGGGCGTGCGATCTTCGGCACCTTGATTGCCTTGCTTCAGGATGACTGGCCGGTAGTTGGCGTGATCGATCAATGTATCGCCAAGGAGCGCTGGATCGGTGCGACGGGCCAGCCAACTCTGCTCAATGGCCAACCGGTCAGAGCTCGTGCATGCAGGGAGCTGGCGCAGGCCACTCTTGCCACAAGCGGTCCGCAGTATTTCAGCCAGCATGACGGCGACCATTTCATGTCGCTTGCAGCCAAGACCGCCCACAAGCTCATGCTGTTTGGCGGCGACTGCTATAATTACGCACTCCTTGCCAGTGGCCATGTCGACATAGTCGTCGAGTCGGGCTTGAAAATTCATGATTTTGCTGCTTTAGTCCCGATTATAACAGGGTCGGGTGGAATGATGAGCGACTGGTCAGGTGATCCGCTGCATGCAGGGTCAGATGGACATGTAATTGCCGTAGGTGATCCAGCACGACTCGACGACGTGCTGGAGGCTCTGGAATGCCTCCACTAGGTGGTTTTACCTCTGTAAGCTTCATAATGCCTGCAGCGCCATTGTTGCGCTATGTATCTTCCTATTATTTTTTCACCATCGAGACAGATGATTCGGTCGAGCAGGAGGATATTCTCCATCCCGAATGGGCAAGTGCACATTTCACCATTACGGGCAGCTTGCGAGGGAATATCGTGACCCTGCCTTCACAGCCAGCGCCGGCTGCAAACTTGACCGGCCCCACGAGCAAGGCTTCAAGAATTTTCTGCAAGTCGATGTTTCTTGCCGGGATCGGAATATTGCCTCTTGGCTGGTACCGAATGGTCCAGTGCCCGGCAGATCGCTGGGCAAACCGGGTTGGTGACCTGGAACAGGAACCTGAATTCGCCCTGTTCCGGGAAGTGTGGGACAGGATGCAGGGCATTACCTTGCCCGAGGAAATGGCCTGTCTGTTCGACGAGATCTTGCTGCGCGCCGTGACGCGCCACGATCCCCTGGAGAATGACATTGAAATCGTTCACTCAGCGATTGCCGACCCAGCCATTCGAAGCGTCTCTGATCTATCAGGCGTAACAGGAATCGGACAGCAAAGACTGGAACGACTTTCCCGCAGGGTATTCGGATTTCCGCCAAAGCGATTGCTGCGGCGTCAGCGTTTTCTAAGAACGTTGGGAAAGATCATGCTCGACCCAGAATTGAAATGGTCAGCAGCATTGGACGACCAGTATTTCGATCAGGCACAGTTTAATCGTGACTTCCAGGAGTTCATGGGAATGTCGCCGCGTCAATATCTGGCCATGCCTCGTCCGATCAGTATTGCATCAACACGAGCGCGCGCGGCACAGGTTGGGCATCCATTGCAGGCCCTGCAAGGTCCGGGGCTCTCTGACTGACATACGCGATCGAAGGCCATCTCTGCTTGCAATCAGGTGCGAATCCCGCTAGGCGCCCGCGTTCCGAATAAGCAGGCTGGCCAATAAGGGCTGCCATGTTTGCTTGATACGGACTTCAAAAGGAGACCAAAATGCCCAAGCTAAAGACCAAGAGCGGTGTGAAGAAGCGCTTCAAGATCACTGCCACCGGCAAGATCAAGCATGGCGTCGTTGGAAAACGGCACCGTTTGAGCAGCCATAATGCGAAATATATCCGCCAGAACCGCGGCACCAGCGTCATTTCAGATCCTGATGCCAAGACGATCAAGAAATGGGCGCCATACGGTCTTTGAAGACCGACGCTGCATTATCGGCAATTTACAATAAGGATATAGAACATGGCACGCGTCAAACGTGGTGTGACCACCAAAGCCAAGCACAAGAGAATTTTAGAACAGGCGAAGGGCTATTATGGCCGTCGCAAAAATACCATCCGCATCGCGCGGCAGGCTGTCGAAAAGGCAGGCCAATATGCGTATCGCGATCGCAAGGTAAACAAGCGCAATTTCCGTGCACTCTGGATTCAGCGTATCAACGCTGCAGTGCGCGCCGAAGGGATGACCTATGGCGTGTTCATGCACGGGATCAAGCTGGCAGGGATTGAACTTGACCGCAAGATCATGGCCGACATGGCGATGAACGAAGGCGCAATGTTCAGCACGATCATCGCTCAATCGAAGGCGGCGCTCGAAAAGGCACCGTAATCGAAAGT